>JAIPGE010000016.1 GCA_021736285.1 Candidatus Izemoplasma sp. | reverse complement strand
ACCCAAGGTCTTTCAACATACTTACATAATGAGTACGGGACAGACTCAAAACCTCGATCCATTTGCGCGCACTAGCGCGAATTACTCGAGAAGCCCCCACTTCAAATGATTTTTCATTAAGTGGTGGGAGCAGGTTCACTAAATTAGTATCTAAATTGAGAAATGGGCTGAGAATATGCAGAAAAAATATATATTTATTGATTTAGACGGTACACTGATTGATCATGACAAAAATCAAATTTCTAAAATGACTAGGAAAACAATCAAGGACGCTCAAGATAATGGTCATGAAATTATTTTAAGCACCGGACGCCCCAAAGCCTTATTTTATGGTGTTGATGAGGAACTAAATATCACATCATATATCGCTAATAATGGGCGAGTAGTCGTTTATAACAGCACTGTCATTTATGAATTTCCAATTCCCCAAACATTAATAGAAGAATTAGTTGAGTATGCGTCAAAAAATAACATCGATTTGGCTTATGAAGGACATGAGGTGTTTGCGTTGGAAAGTCGATATAATGAGCTTTACAAACAATTTAGTGATCGATTTCATATCGAGATTCCAACTTATATACCTGGGTTTTATAAAGACAATCGTGTGTATCAAATTCTAATGTATTATGATAAACCTGATTTTAAGCGATTTGAAGTTTTATTTCCACGGTTGAGTTTTAACTATTCTTGTGAATATGGCTTAGATGTCAATATGGGGCAAGGATTAAAAGAAGTTGGTCTAATAAAGATTGTTAACTACCTTGGAATTAACATAGAAGATACCATCGCAGTTGGAGATGGATTCAATGATATTTCAATGATTCGACAAGCCCATATCGGCGTTGCAATGGGCAATGCACCCAAAGAAGTTAAACGCCATGCTGATTATGTCGCAAAAACTGTTGAACAAGAAGGTATCTATCATATTTTCAAACAATTAGGTCTTATTTAAAAAAGCCATCGATGATTATTCAACCATCGATGGCTTTTACCTTATAAATTTTTCTTTTGAAGTTTAAACCACGCTTTGACACCATTGTCTAAATTGATAATACCAAATTCAGCATTATGTGCTGTTAAAATTTCACTAACTAAATATAGACCAATACCACTGCCTTTACTTTGTGCTTCTTCCTTATTAAGATGTTTTAAACGGTAGAATGGCATCCAAATATTATCCAATTCATCATTGTCTATTGTAATACCATAATTGGATAATTCAAAATAAACATAATCGGGATGTTCACTAATTTCAATGTAGATTCTCTCTTGTTTTGGCGTATATTTTATGGCATTTGTTAAGAAATTTGAAACGACACGTTTGATTAGTTTTTCGTCAGCATCAATAAAGACCTGATCTTGGATGTTGATATCACAATCAAATTGATACTTCTTAATGGTATGTTCAAACTCTTTTAAGAAGGTTAACGTTATATGCGACAAATTGAAATGTGTTATTTCTAAGTCTGTTTCGGCGTTATCTAGGCGATATATTTGTAACATATCTTGAATCATTAAGGATGATTTATTAATTTCATCAAGCACATTCTCAAGTTCATTATCGATGTCTTTTTTTGCGATAATATCATCTAAAATACCTTGTATAGTAACTTGCATAATCATCAGAGGGGTTTTTAATTCGTGTGAAATAGAAGATACCAACCGTTTCTTAAGTAACACTTGACGTGATTGTTCCTCATAAAGATCTGTCAGTTCTTTGTTTTTTGTATTGATTGCGAGTAAGGTTTCTTTTAAGTTACGAGTGATTAAGTTAATACTTCGCGACAAGGAGGCGTGTTCTCGGTTATTATACTCATGTGCTTCGACATTGAAGTTGAGTTGTGCAATTTCTCGCGCCACAGCCTCAATGTTCTTTGTTGGTTTTGATATGATACTTGATAAGCGAAAACTCCAGATGATTATAATCGCAATCGCTGTGGCATAAACATAATAGTTATAGTTTGAAATGATTGAAATAATGTCATCAGTATCTGCGATGGGAACGATTGTGACAACCCAGTTCCAAGTTTTTAAATTATGAACAAAGACAAGTGCATCTTGTGGACCATCATTAGACCGATACCAATAAGCAATTTCACCTTCAGTATATTCGTATCTATGATTGTCAAGATTAATCGCACCACTGGTGAGTTTGTTAATTTCAGTTTCAACCAGTAAATTCTCTTTGAATAGGTAATTCAAGTTATTTGGCTTTTGGACACTGATCACATTTCCTGAAAGTGAGATACAGGTTTCGTCGGAACAGGCAATGTCGCTTTCATAGATGACAATATCACCATTTTTAATAAGAGCCGCTGCGTACAAACTTTCATTATATTCATAGAGTGACAGCGTCAGTGTATTTCCGATTGTATAGTCAAAGTTGTTCTCAGGAACAAGAATCGTGTACGATTGATTATCAGTAAAACTCTCTACAGTAATCGTAAAGTCAGTAAAAGAAGAATTTAAAATTCTATATTGACCGTCAACAATTACACTATGAGCATTGTTTTCTTGAGTAAAGTCATACATAATATCATAATAGTCTGTGTCGGGTTCATTCAAGGTATTGATGTAATTAACCAAATCACTTTGGATATTATCGAATTCACGATCAGCATAATAATTTTTAAAAAACTGATTGTTAAGAATTGATTGTAATACAAAGAATGATGCAAAAAGCAATATAATTGTGATTGTCAATTGGGTCGATATACTAAGCTTACGAAATGTTTTCGGAATAAAATTAAAGGCATTTTTGACTTTGTTGGCCCCTGATTTAATAAACTTCATCAGGAACCTCAAATCGGTAACCAACGCCAAAAACAGTTTTGATGTATTGTGATTTATTACCAAGAATTTTTCTGAGTTTACGAACGTAAGTATCAACAATTCGATCTTCAACATAAACATCAATACCCCAGACTTCATCTAACAATAAGTTTCTTGAGCAAATTTTGCCTTTGTGTTTCAAAAAGTATGCCAATAAATCAAATTCGGTTTTAGATAAATCAATTTCTTGTTCATCGATGTATGCTCTATGAGTATCAAGATCGATTTGAACACCACCTACTTCTAGATGCCCAGATGTTTGATCAGAGCTGGACTCATCACTCAAACGTGTCAAAAGATTTGTCACTTTCGCGACAAGTATTTTCGGGTTAAAAGGTTTAGTAATATAATCATCCACCTTTAATGAATAACCTTTTAGAATGTCTTCTTCTTCTGATAGTGCACTCATCATTATAATCGGAACGTTGCTTGTTTCACGAATCGTTTTCGCAACATCCCATCCATTGACATTTGGCATCATGATATCAAGACACACAATATCAACTTGATTTTGACTAAACAACTGAAGACCACGAAAGCCATCTAAGGCACTTAAAACTGTATATTTCTCTTTTGAGAAATAGTTTGATACAATGCGGTTAATCGTCGGTTCATCTTCTATGATCAAAATGGTTTTATTTTCCATATTCTCACTTCCGTTCATAAGTTCTTTGTTTTATTATACCTTAGTTTTAAAAAGAATAAAAGAATCTCGTGGTGATATGCTTTACTAATTTGGTAATTCGTAATAAAATATAACGTGCAGGTGATAAAAATGTATGATGTAATTGTTATTGGTGGTGGACATGCAGGAAGTGAAGCGTGTTTAGCTGCTGCGCGTAAAGGGTATAAAACCTTATTGGTTACAGGTAATATTAACATGATTGCTTCGATGCCTTGTAATCCATCTGTTGGCGGACCAGCCAAAGGAATTGTTGTTAGAGAAATTGATGCACTTGGCGGAGAAATGGCTAGAAATGCCGATAAAACTCAAATCCAAATGCGTCTTTTAAATATATCCAAAGGACCAGCGGTTCGCGCATTACGAGCTCAAAGTGATAAGTTACGCTATTCTGAAGAAATGAAACATACCATTTTAAATCAAGTAAATCTTGATGTGATTGAAGCTTATGTGGAACACTTAATTATCGAAGATGATACCGTTGTCGGTGTTAAGTTAGATGATCAAAGAAATATCAAAGGAAAAAAAGCAATCATCACAACAGGTACATATATGCAGTCAAAAATAATGGTCGGTAGTAACATTAAAAAAGAAGGGCCAGATAAGCAAAAACCTTCCCTTGGGTTAAGTCCACAATTACGCGAAATGGGCTTTGAGACACAACGCTTAAAAACCGGAACACCACCGCGAGTTAAACGCGATACGATAGATTTTAGTAAGACCATAGAACATCCTGGTGATTTAGAAAAACGTACCTTCAGTTATGATAATATTTATTATTATGATGTTGATAAACAATATTCTTGTTATTTAACATATACATCACCAAGTACACATAACATTATCAACAATAACTTGGAATTGTCCGCAATGTACAGTGGCGCTGTCGAAGGTGTAGGGCCTAGATATTGCCCATCGATAGAAGATAAACTTGTGCGGTTTCAAGATAAAGCGCGCCATCAAATCTTTTTAGAACCAGAAAGTGAAGCACTTGATGAAATTTATGTACAAGGTTTTTCAACATCGATGCCACATGAAATACAAGATAAAATGATTCAATCCATCCCCGGATTAGAAGATGCCAAAATAATCCGATATGCTTATGCAATTGAGTATGATGCGATTGATCCAAGAGATCTTTATCCCTCACTTGTTAGCAAGAAATATCCTAATTTATACTTTGCAGGGCAAGTAAATGGAACAAGTGGTTATGAAGAAGCTGCATGCCAAGGACTCATGGCCGGTATTAATGCGTGTTTATCATTGGAAAATAAAGACCCTTTGGTTTTAAAACGTAATGAGGCTTATATCGGGGTTCTAATTGATGATTTAGTGACTAAAGGCGTCCAAGATCCGTATCGGTTGCTTACTTCTAGAGCAGAATATCGTTTGTTGTTAAGACATGATAACGCAGACATCAGATTACGAGAATATGGATATCAAGTTGGATTGGTAAATGAAACGACATATCAACAGTTTTTACACAAATTAAGATCTATATCAAATTTAAAACAACAACTAGAGACATATATGCTCACACCGACACAAGGTACCAATGCATATATCAACCAGATAGGTTCAACCGATCTACATAATAAAACAGCTTTAACAGGACTGTTAAAACGCCCTGAAATAACGATCAATCACTTAAGTCACTGGATTGATCTAGATGATTTTTCGAATACAGTATTAGAACAAGTTGAGATTGATTGTAAATATGAAGGCTATATCAAAAAAGCTAAAAAACAAGCCGATAAGATGCTTCGAATGGAATCGGTTAACATACCTCCTAACATTAACTATGATACGATACATAATTTAGCACTCGAAGCAAAAGAAAAACTAAAAAGTATTCAGCCGCTAACAATTGGACAAGCATCTAGAATTAGTGGTGTTAATCCTGCCGATGTCTCTTTATTGTTAGTTCATATTCAAAGTAAAAAATAGCTTTTCAAAAAGCTATTTTTCTTATATTTTAAAATTGTGCGTAGTGTGGTAAAATATACGTAAGGTGATTATTAATGCAAGAATTTATAGACAAACTTAAAGAATTAGGATTTGTCCTTTCAAAGGAGCAATTAGCACAATTTGATTCCTATTATAATCTATTGGTTGAATGGAACGAAAAAATGAACTTAACGGCAATCATAGATCGTAACGATGTATACATGAAACACTTTTATGATAGTATTATGATGTCACAAATTGTAACCTTAAATCAACAATCACTCTTAGATGTTGGTAGTGGGGCTGGGTTTCCAAGTATCCCGTTAAAAATTTTGTTTCCTCAATTGAACGTGACAATCATTGATGCGTTAAATAAACGGATTACCTTTTTAAATGCTTTGTGTGATAGACTTAATATAGATGTGCGTTTAATTCATGGACGTGCTGAGGAATTTAAAGAAAGAGAGCAGTTTGATCTTGTCACAGCACGCGCTGTTGCTAGTTTGCCAATGCTTTCAGAATTATGTATTCCATTTGTTAAAGAAAACGGATATTTTATTGTATTAAAGGGACCAAATTATGAAACCGAGTTGTCACAAAGTAAAACGGCATTAAAGATTTTAGGCGTTAAAGAAGACCAACAATTTAATTATCAACTACTTGGCGTATTACACGTATTGGTGCGGTTTAAAAAGATAAAAAAAACGCCGATTAAATATCCACGCCGGTTTAAACAAATCAAGTCAAATCCGCTTTAATGAACTGTGAGGTGAGGGCATGCAAAAGAACACACATAAATATGAATATAAGCAATTAGAAGCCTTTAAAGCAACGTTAGAATTAGGGCACATTAAACTTAAAACACTATTGGTAAATTTGTTGACATTGGTGTTTGCTGTAATTTTGGTTATAGTGACATATCAGTTGAAAATTAATCCCAATTATTTTTACACATTTATTGGGTTTTTTATCCTGTTTTTTGTTGTGAATATTGCATTTTATTCTTATAATGAAGATCATTACAATTATTTAAGGATTGCAATGTATTTTAATACCATTGCATTGTTTTCAATCACCGCTGCGCTTATTATTGTCTTTCAAACACCAAGTGTCTTTACCGCATTATTTTTAGCCTACGCCATAATCTTCATTTATCAAGATTATAAAGTAATGGTTTTAAGCAATATATTGGTGTTTATCTTTGGTGCGTTACTGGTAATCAATTTTCCAAACATCTTAGACATACCAAATAACGCAACACCGCAAGTTCTATTGATCATTGTTTTCTTATTTGTCTTTGTTGTATTGTTGGCGTTATCATCTTATATTTTAATTAAACGAAAAATGTTCTTTTATAATCAACTTGCTCAAATTAAAGAATCAGAAATTAGAAATATTGATATGCTAGAAGAACTTCATGGTATTGTTGATAAAGAAAAAATGAATGTGAATCAATATTACGACGATATTGAAGCATTTACAGAAGTTTTGACAGACAAATTGGAAATAGATAATGTATTTAGAAGAAAAATACAATTACTACGTGAATTAGATCAAAAATCACTTATTGAAATTAGAGAGAACTATGCTAATTTTACAATAGAAGAGATTAAACGTCTTCGACTATTAGAATTACGTGTGAATCACAAAATGCGTAATCTTGCGATTAAAGCTAGCCAATCCAAAACGATTGATGTCGATAAAACGGAAATATTTTCTGAATCACAGTTTAAATCATTTAATCATATTGAGGACAGTCTTTATGTCAAAATCATCTCCTTTGTGGTTTTCTATGTGTTGATTAAAATAGATAAGCCATACTTAAAAGAAATCCCTGAGGAAACGATTAAAGACGTTTTATTGAATTCTAAATATCATTACAGTATTAATCGTAATGTATTGAAGATATATCTCAATAACAATGCAGTGTTTGATACCATTGTAAATGATATTCTCAAAGAAGGTGAGAAGCAATGAAAACCTTACTAGATCGAATTCGACATAGCGAATTTCTAACCTTTAATGAGGTATTACGTCTAAAGTTAATCATCGTAACTGTCTTTATTTCTGTTTTTGTTATCTTAAGTTATATTTCAGCCCCATTAAGTACATCACAAGATAACACATTTCTGTTTGTTCTAATAGCCTTTTCATTTTTATTTTTATTGACGATTTTATTTATTGCAATTAATTCTAATCGTATTGCAATGCATTTATCAATAATCACAATTTTAGGGATTACATTTGCGTTTGTTAACTCCTCAAATTACTTTTACGGATTTATCATGTTCTTTGTGTCATTAACCGTTATTATTTTTTATCATGACATAGTTACGTATTTAATCTATGGCGGTCTTGTAACAGGCTATGGTTGTTATTATATTATTACGAACGGATCTTATATTGTGGGAACAAACTCGTTAAATCCACTTATTTCACAAGATACATATTTAATTGTCTTACTCGGATTTTATATTGTTTTTTTGATTCAGTTTATTGTATCTGACAGCATTTATGAAAAAATGAATAATGAATGGCTCAAAATGAGTAAAATTTTAAGTCGTTATCAGTCTTTTAGTACAAAATACATAGATGAGTTAAAAGAAAAAAATAAAGAAACAGCAATTTATGATAGTAGTCGCTTTCAACAAACAGTTAATGAACTGAGTACTTTCATCAATGAGTTCTTTGAAGAAGATGGGAGCAAAATTGCTGAAGTTGTAGAATATTATTTCTTTTTACATTCGCAGGATATTGATGAAATTATTAACAGTGCTGAAGGTAGTGTTCTGACCAAACGCTATGCCAAACAGTTTAAAAAATATATGCTGAATGATAACTCAGAAATGATTTCATTACTCTATGATTTTGCAACACTATTTAAAGAGACACCAGATTATTCGATTCACCGCTATAAATATCATTTATCAGATCTATTTGAAAACCGCGTTGATAAACTTATTGCACTTGCCTTTTTATATAAGTATTTAAAAACTGAAGCAACACAATATGATAAATATGGTTCAGTTAAGCGCATGTTAGCACATGATGAAATTACAGAGATGTTTATCTCAAAAGAGTTTAGAGAGTTTTTATCATTTGAATTGGTTAATTTCTATTTAGATAATCAAGAATTGTTTAGAGAACACTTGTAAGATAAGTTATCCACATTTTTTGTGGATAACTTGTTGTAGTTATAACTATAAAAAGTAAAATTTATATGATAAAATAAAAGATACTTCTAGTTGAGGAAGTATCTTTTTTTGAGGTGAGTAATATATGGGTAAAATTTTATCAATAAGTAATCAAAAAGGTGGTGTCGGTAAAACGACGACTAGTGTTAATTTAGCGAGTTCCCTATCTTATTTAGGAAAACGTGTTCTTTTAGTTGATGTTGATCATCAAGCAAATGCAACGACGTATCTCGGTATCAATCGTGCCAATTTAGAGTATACCATTGCCGATATCTTTTTAGAACGTGCAAAAATTCGAGAGGTAATTCAAAAAGTTGATAGTGTTAACGTCGATATATTACCAGCAAGATATGAACTTGGAGACGTGAGTCAGTATCTTTTAGGACATGATAACAAAGATTATATTTTAGCAAATGCTTTAGAAGAAATTAAAGCAGATTACGATTATATTATTATCGATTGTCCACCTTCTTTAGGAGTGGTGACAATCAATGCATTGGTTGCATCAGATAGCGTCCTAATCCCTGTTCAATGTGAATTTTTAGCACTCGATGGATTAACTCAGCTATTAAATACAATCCGAGTCATTCAAAAGAAACAAAAATATAATCATAAATCACTCACTATTGAGGGCGTTCTACTGACGATGTTAGATACAAGAAGTAACATTGGGTATGAAGTAATCAATGAGGTTAGAACATATTTCAAAGAAAAGGTTTTTAAAACAATTATCCCAAGAAATGTAAAATGTTCAGTTGCACCATCACATGGGTTGCCTGTCACAGAGTTTTCTCCCGGTTCAAAAGGCTCAGTTAGTTATAAAAATTTAGCAAAAGAAATGGTTGAACTCAGTGAAAGATAACTATCAGAAAAGCAATTTAGGGAGAAGTTTTAGTGATTTAATTGCTGAGAATGAGACCTATATTTCTAGTAATGAAGAAATTGTTGAAATACCAATTAAAAAGATTAAAGCAAACCCAGGACAACCACGAACTGTTTTTGATGAAATAAAATTAAAAGAGTTAGCAAATTCCATTAAAGAACATGGGATATTACAGCCAGTTATTCTTAAACCGGCTACTGATGGTTTTATTCTAGTTGCTGGAGAACGGCGCGTTAAAGCCGCAGAAATTGCAGAGTTAGATACTGTGTCAGCGATTGTTCGAGAATATAATGAGAAGTATTTACCGGAATTAGCGATGCTTGAAAATATACAAAGAGAAGATTTATCACCAATTGAAGAAGCTATAGCATTTCAAAAAATTATTGAAAATACCCGTATTACACACAAGGAATTAGGTAAAAAAATTGGTAAAAGTCGTGTTTATGTAACAAATATAGTTGGCCTTTTAAATTTACCGACGATTGTCATAGAAGGTGTCAATTCAGACAAAATCTCTATGGGCCATGCAAGAGCTTTAAGTAAATTGAAGGATACTGGTTTTTCTATTCAATTATTTGATCGTATAATAGCAGAAAATTTAACAGTTAGAGATGTTGAAGAGATTATTCGCCAAAGACATAATAAAAATGAAAGTTATATCTCGAAAGCAACACTAAATCAAGCAAAACAGTTTATACAAAAACGATTTAATGATATAAAGGTATCAGTGAAACCAAATAGAATAATAATAAAGTATGATACGGAAGAACAGTTAAAGAAGATTTTAAAAAAATTTAAGGATGAGTGATGAGTATGTTAAGTATTGGCGACACAATTGCACAATTAATAAGTGAGTATACTAGATTAAATGCGACACTATCAACGATTATTGTAACAGCCGCAATGATTGTTGTTTGGATATTTTTAGGTTTAATTATTTCTAAAATAGTAACTATTATAATTTTTAGAGCATTAAAAGTGAATAAGAATCCAGCTCGTGCAGAAACAATAGCCAAACTGCTATCGAGTATATCTAAATATGTTATTTGGTTTATTATCTTTATGGTCATCTTAGGCGAAATTGATGTTGATATTACACCATTTATCGCATCGGCTGGTGTTATTGGTCTTGCAATTGGTTTTGGGTCTCAAGAAATAGTAAGAGATTTTATTAGTGGCTTCTTTATTATTTTTGATGGAGAGTTCAATGTTGGCGATGTTATTGAATCTGATGGATTTAAAGGAACAGTTAAAACAATAGGATTACGCACAACCGTTATTGAAAACTGGAAAGGTGAAACAAAAATTATTAATAATGGTAATTTAGGTAACATTATTAATAATTCTACGAATAAAAGTCTTGCTATTGTTAATTTTGGTGTAGCATATGACACCGATTTGCACAAATTATATGAAATAATGCCTAATCTATTAGATAAGATTGAAGCGAGTTATGAAACAATAGTTGAAAAACCAGTATTTTCAGGTATTACTGAGTTAGCTGATTCGAGTATTAATATGCGTATTGTTGCGAAAACAAACACAATGGAACACTTTCAAGTCGAACGAGATATTAGAAGAGATATAGTAGTCTATTTTAGTGAAAATGATATAGAAATTCCATTTCCTCAACTGGTTGTACATAATGGAAAAGATTAATATTGGAGATATTATCACATTAAAAAAACCACATCCGTGTGGGTCCTATAATTGGAAGGTTATACGCATTGGAGCTGATTTAAAGCTTCAATGTTTACAATGTGATCGTATTATTATGTTAGACCGTCCCACGGTAAGGAAACGATTAAAAAACATTAAACATGTAGAGGAATGATTTATATGCAGGAAATTATTGATAAAGTTATTGCGTTTCGAAATGCTCGGGGATGGCAAAAAAATGATAGGCCAGAAAATTTAGCAAAATCAATTATTATTGAAGCTGCTGAACTGCTTGAAAACTATCAATGGGGAAGAGAACATGCAGATATGGAAAATGTAAAAGAGGAAATAGCTGATGTTGTTATATATTCTTTAGCCTTAGCCCATGACTTAGGATTTGATATGGCTAAAATAATTGAAGAAAAATTAGATAAGAACGCTATCAAATATCCTTTAAAAAAATGACTTGCATTTTCATCTGATTTATTATAGAATATACTTTGCGTGTTTGGGCGGGTAGCGAAGTGGCTAAACGCGGCAGACTGTAACTCTGCTCCTAACGGTTCGGCGGTTCGAATCCGTCCCCTCCCACCACTATTGGGCTATGGCCAAGAGGTTAAGGCACCGGACTTTGACTCCGGAATCGATGGTTCGAATCCATCTAGCCCAGCCATTTTTATTATTTAGTCAAAAAACTTCCAAAAAGTCTATTATTAGTGTTGACATTAGGTTAATAACATAGTAGAATTAATAACGCGCTTGGATTTTTAGCGGTCATGGTGGGGGCCTGTAGCTCAGTTGGTTAGAGCGCACGCCTGATAAGCGTGAGGTCGATGGTTCAAATCCATTCAGGCCCACCATTTTTAAAAACATATATTTGGGGCCTTAGCTCAGCTGGGAGAGCGCCTGCCTTGCACGCAGGAGGTCAGCGGTTCGATCCCGCTAGGCTCCACCAAAATAGTATGGAGGATTAGCTCAGTTGGGAGAGCACTTGCCTTACAAGCAAGGGGTCACTGGTTCGAGCCCAGTATTCTCCACCATATTAGCCGGAATAGCTCAGCTGGTAGAGCAACTGACTTGTAATCAGTAGGTCTCGGGTTCGATCCCTGATTCCGGCACCATTTATTTTCAAGACCCGCTAGCTCAGTTGGTAGAGCATCTGACTTTTAATCAGAGGGTCAGAGGTTCGAATCCTCTGCGGGTCACCATTTATGCCTGGGTGGCGGAATTGGTAGACGCGTTGGACTTAAAATCCAATGGTAATAATATACCGTGCCGGTTCGACTCCGGCCCTAGGTACCATTTCAATTTTTTGCAATTACATCTATTTGAAAAGCTAAAACAGGGGCTTACTCTGTTAGGACTTATAGTTGTCTAGTTATCTAGCAATTGTTAGAACTAATCTAGGCTCCACCATACATCATCATATGGCGGTGTAGCTCAGATGGCTAGAGCATTCGGTTCATACCCGAAAGGTCGTGGGTTCGACTCCCTCCGCCGCTACCAAGTTATGGACCCGTAGCTCAGTTGGTCAGAGCTCCCGGCTCATAACCGGTAGGTCGCAGGTTCGAATCCTGCCGGGTCCACCATAATTTGTTTTATCAATAGGAGGAATACCCAAGTCCGGCTGAAGGGATCGGTCTTGAAAACCGACAGGGCGTTTCCGCGTCGCGGGGGTTCGAATCCCTCTTCCTCCGCCATAAACTAATTCAATGTTTTTATGCATTATCTTATATATGTTTTATTTAACTCATACCGCGGGGTGGAGCAGTCTGGTAGCTCGTCGGGCTCATAACCCGGAGGTCGTTGGTTCAAATCCTTCCCCCGCAACCATTTTGGTCCGGTAGTGTAGTGGTTAACATGCCAGTCTGTCACACTGGAGATCGCGAGTTCAAATCTCGTCCGGACCGCCATGGCTCGATAGCTCAGTCGGTAGAGCAAGGGATTGAAAATCCCTGTGTCGGCAGTTCGATTCTGTCTCGAGCCACCATGTAAAGTCGTTAAAGTCACTTTAAAAGTGGCTTTTTTTATGTTTATCCCTGTGTCGGCATTATTATTTTAAGTTATTACTTCAACCTAATCCGTATTGCATAGTTTTAGAAAAAAACAAAGTTTTTCTTGGTAACTGAATTTCCTGTTGATGGAAATCATACTCTAAATAAATTACATAGAGAACATGAAAGATATCTTAGAAAAATGCGAAAAGAAAACTCTGGTTATAAGTATTGATAACACAATGACACGCATTGTATAATACTAATCTAACTTAGATCATCTACCTAGATGTAGAGGAGTCACAGAAAGAGTCTATTTAGGCTCTTTCTGTTTATTTAAAGGCATTTGCATTTTTGATTAATGTTTCATGGCTTTTTTTTACCCTATGTTACTTCTTACACCTGATTAAAATGGGTCATATATGACCTTTATTTATAGTACACTATCTTTTATAATAAAAAGTATAGTTAAGGGATATAAGAAAAAGAAAGCCAACTATTAATAAGTCAAGGGAAAAATAATAATTAAAAAAAACAAGTAAGGTCATGACAAAAAACGAGATATAAATCTCGGAAGTAATATAGATTGATTAATTTATTGTGCGGTATAAACTAATCGATACTTAAGAATTGAGTAAAGAACTCGTAGGACTTTTTTACTAACATGGCCCAGTGCAAGACAATAGTGTTTATTTTGTTTCACTGTTTTCTTGTGAAAGTAGGCTGCAAATTTAGGATCATAGTTAATAATTTTGGATGCCATTTGATAAATAGCCCA
>JAIPGE010000015.1 GCA_021736285.1 Candidatus Izemoplasma sp. | reverse complement strand
AGTTTGTGTCCTATTCCAGGAATATATGCGGTTACTTCAATTCCGTTTGTTAAACGCACACGTGCATACTTACGTAACGCTGAGTTTGGTTTCTTTGGTGTCATTGTTGCAACACGCGTACAAACACCACGTTTTTGTGGGCTATTCACTTTCGAATATTCTTTCTTAATCGAGTTCCAACTCACGCCTAAATGTGGTGATTTGGTTTTCTTTGTTTTTGATTCTCTTCCTTTTCGTACTAACTGATTAATCGTTGGCACAACATTTCCTCCTCTCATATTTATGTCCACGCATCCAGGTGGTTCACTTTTTTCATAAAAACTAGGGCTTATCTGAATAAACCCTGATGTTTTTCATCTAACAGCGTATATATTATATCTCACACATGCAGGTGTGTCAACCCTAAAAACATTATTTTTTTATTTTTCTTGAAAATGTCTAAAAAAAGATGTTTTTATTATACTTTTTTACTCGCAACGCGCCGTTGCTTAGGTGCAACAAATTCGCTATTGTTTTAATAAGAATCCTGCGTTACAATAAAGAGGAATAAATCCATAAAAAGGAGACACATTATGAGCGAAATTGGCAAACATATTCAATCCTTACGACAAGAAAAACAAATGACACAAGATAAACTTGCACAAAAGGTTGGCGTATCACGTCAAGCTATTTCGAAATGGGAGCGCGGTGATGGGTTACCTGATTTATACAATATTCAGGCATTGTCTAACGCTCTTGATGTGAGTGTTGATACCCTTCTAAATCAAGAACCAAAAGAAAATACGAGGAGTTCTCAATCAAACGCGTATGACAATCAATCGTTTTCTCGTTCAAACCTATCAGGAAATTTCTTTAAACAGCTCTTATACAAAGCAAAACATACGACCAATTCCGCAGAAGCAAAACGGATCAAAAAAATCTTATTGCTCGTCGGTGGTATTGGGATTATTGTCGGACTCTCGATGACTATATTCGGCTTTATTGGATTTGGTAAAGGCGCTTTCGATAGTGTTAATAACTTTCACAATAATACAATCACACAATTTCCAAGTGATTCCGACACTTTATTTGGTAATGGCACAATAACTAGCCCCGACCCATTTAATCCGTTTCCGTATATTGTTGTTTTCTTACTTGGTGGTGTGGTTACCGGATTAAGTAGTTATGTCCTATATGCAGGGCTTGCGATTGTTGTAACAAGTGTGGCATCCAATTATTTGGACACCCGCATCAAATGTCCTACCTGTGGCGATGAAGTGGATGAAGATGAAAAAGTTTGTTCAAGTTGTGGAACATCTCTTGATGGTGTGAAAGAAAAAGTCTGTGCCTGTGGTAAAGTCAATAAGCCTGATGATGTGTATTGCCGAAAATGCGGCAAACCACTAACAGCGTAATCAAAAGAGTTTATTTCGTTTGAAATAAACTCTATTTTTATAAAATGGTGCCGCATGTAGGATTTGAACCTACGACCTCTACCTTACCATGGTATTGCTCTACCGAGCTGAGCTAAAGCGGCGTTGCATGCAAAATATATTATACCATAAAGTAAGGGGTTGACAAGTCTTTTAGTCAACTTTTTAAAAAATAATGCCACATGAAGTGATTGCTTCATGTGGCATATCTATTATCTAGAAATTAAAGTCTGATGTATCAAATGGATGATCGTCAAGAACCTCTTCTTCTTGTTGTTGTGGTTCTGGTTTTTCGTAATTAAATGAGGTATCTCGAAGAATGCCTGTTCCGGCAGGAATTAATCCACCGATGATAACATTTTCTTTTAGTCCTAATAAGTCATCTGTTTTCCCGCGAATTGCCGCATCAGTTAAGACACGTGTTGTTTCTTGGAAACTTGCCGCACTTAAGAATGACTCACTGCGTAAGCTTGCACGTGTGATTCCCAATAATGCTGGACGTCCAATCGCTGGTGATTTACCTTCTTTTAATACTTTACGATTGGCCTCTTTAAATTCACGAATCGAGACTTGGTCACCTGGCAATACCATTGTATCTCCTTCTAAGATAACATTAATCCGACGCATCATTTGGTGAATGATGACTTCGATATGTTTGTCAGAAATTTCAATGTTTTGAGCCCGGTAAACTTTTTGAACTTCTTTTAATAAATACTGTTGGACCGTTTCCGCATCCGTTGCTTTTAAGAGTTGTTTTGGATCAATACTACCTTCTGTTAATTTTTGACCCGCATATAGGTTATCGCCTTCTTCAACGTTTACATTATCACCAGTATTTGTCATGTATTCAACTTCTTCATTGCTGTTGGCAACAGTGATTTTGGTTCGTCCATTGACGGTTTCTTTTGCTTTAACAACCCCATATATTTCACTAATGATGGCCTTACCTTTTGGTGTTCTTGCTTCAAATAATTCTTGAATCCGAGGTAGACCTTGGGTAATATCTGCACCCGCAACACCACCGGTATGGAAGGTCCGCATTGTTAACTGCGTTCCTGGTTCACCAATTGATTGTGCTGCAATGGTTCCAATACTTTCTCCGACTTCCACTTGTTCACCAGTTGATAAGTTTTGGCCATAACATTTTTTACATATACCGCGTTCACTACCGCATGTCAGTACACTGCGAATACGCAATTCAGTCATCCCGGCTTCAACCATGTGACGGGCTTTTTCTTCGGTGATGTATTCGTTTTTATTGATTAAGATTTCTCCTGTTTTAGGATCTTCTCGTGTTTCAGCTGAATAGCGTCCAAATAAGCGATCAATAAATGGTACAATTAAGTCCATTTCAATAACCATACCATCCGCTGGTGTATCGTAATAAATAGCGGCTTGATTGACATTAGCAAGAATCATTTCATCGGCCATATCAGGGGTAATTTTTTCACCTTTTTTGACGATAATGTCATAGGTGCGACCATGGTGAATCGTTTCTCTGGCAAAACGGTTTATTATTTTATTTTTAAAGTCTTGTTTACCGTGTGTGTCTGAAATTGCAAATATTTCAGTACCACGGTCTGTGCCACAATCTTCTTCAGTCACAACTAAGTCTTGACTGACATCAACCAAGCGACGTGTTAAGTATCCTGAATCGGCAGTTTTTAATGCCGTATCTGTTGATCCTTTACGTGCACCATGCGTTGAGATAAAGAACTCTGACATTGTCAAGCCTTCGATAAACGAAGATTTAACGGGTAACTCGATTGTTGATTTAATTCCGGCACGAATGTTGTATGCTTTGTTTAACCCTTCACGTTTGGTATTCGCCATACTACCACGAATTCCAGCAAGTTGTGTAAAGTTAGAGGCATTTCCACGGGCACCCGAATCACTCATCATAAAGATATGGTTATCGTTGGTTAATTCATTCATTAATCCACGTTGGATTCTGTTTTTAACGGTTGCCCATTCTTTAATAACAAGTTTGTACCGTTCATAGTCTGTCAATAGACCATTATGATATTGATCATATAAGAAATCAACTTTTGTTTGTGTTGCTTCGATTTCTTCTTTTTTCTTAGAATACACTTGAACATCACTTGCACTAACGGTAATTCCGGCTTGTGTTGAGTATTTAAATCCTAAGTTTTTAAGTTTATCTAACATTTTTGATGTTTCATTGATTTTAAACACCAAGAATACTTCTGAAATAATATTTGACAAAAAGCCTTTTTTAAATGGCGGTACTAAAGGTTGTGCTGCGATGTGTTCTTTGATGTTGGTTCCCATTGGTACAAAGTATTCATCTGGAGTATGATAACGTTCTTCGCCTGTTTCAGGATCTTTTTGTTTTTGTAAATTCTCAAGTGTTGGTTCATTTAGATATGAAAATTCTCTTGGTAAAATTGAGTTAAATGTCAATTTACCAAAGGTTGTAATTAAATAGCCTTTGCGTTGTGATTCAGTGATTGGCGCATTTCCAAGTGAACTTCCTTTTAATGCAATGCGGCTGTGTAGTGTAATCATCTTGTTGTCGTATGCGAGTGCTGCTTCATCATAATCACTAAAGACGCGACCTTCACCTTTTTCACCAACTTTTTCAAGGGTTAGATAATAGTTTCCTAACACCATATCCTGTGATGGTGTTACAATTGGTTTTCCATCTTTCGGATTTAAGATATTGTTTGATGCCAACATTAAGACCCGTGCTTCAGCTTGGGCTTCTTCACTTAATGGAACATGAACTGCCATTTGATCGCCATCAAAGTCAGCGTTAAACGCTGTTGTGACGAGCGGATGTAGACGAATTGCTTTTCCTTCAACCAATTTTGGTTCAAAGGCTTGAATTCCTAGTCGATGTAATGTTGGTGCTCGGTTTAAAAGCACTGGATGTTCTTTAATGACATCTTCTAAAACATTCCAAACTTCTGGATTTTCAACTTTATCGACGGCTTTTTTAGCAGCC
The DNA here is from genome assembly GCA_021736285.1 of Candidatus Izemoplasma sp. Lineage (GTDB taxonomy): Bacteria > Bacillota_I > Bacilli_A > Izemoplasmatales > Izemoplasmataceae > JAIPGF01. Next base: position 9,849 of record JAIPGE010000015.1, on the reverse strand, counting down.
TTGATATTTGATGCAATCTCACGTTCGATTAATTCTTTAATAACGAATGGTTTAAAGAGATTGAGGGCCATTTCTTTTGGTAACCCACATTGATACATTTCTAAATCAGGTCCAACAACAATAACACTACGCCCTGAATAATCAACCCGTTTACCGAGTAAGTTTTGACGGAAGCGTCCTTGTTTACCACGGAGTAAATCACTCAATGATTTTAATGGTCGATTCTTTTCAACAACTTTACGGCCACGTTTTGAGTTATCGATTAATGCATCGACACTCTCTTGTAACATTCGTTTTTCATTTTTTGTGATAAGATGTGGTGCCCCTTGTTCAAACTGCCGTTTTAAACGGTTGTTTCTGTTTAAGATCCGGCGGTATAAATCATTTAAATCGGTTGTTGCGAAGCGGCCACCATCGAGTTGTACCATTGGACGTAAATCCGGTGGGATAACTGGTAGTACTTCTAAAACCATCCATTCTGGTTTATTGTCTGAGTTTAAGAATGCTTCAACAACATTGAGACGTTTAATGATTTTTTTTCGTTTTTGTTTTGAGGCACTGCTTAAGTTTTTGCGTAAGATTAAGCTTTCGCGTTCTAAATCCAATTTTTTTAGTAAATATTTTACCGCTTCAGCGCCACTTAAGGCTTTGAAACGACTACCATATTCCATGTATTTCATTGAATATTCTGCTTCACTTAAAATTTGTTTATATTGTAAGTCTGTGTCTCCTGCATCAACAACGATGTATGATGCCAAATAAACGACTTGTTCTAAATTTTTTGTTTTTAAATCCAATAATGTTGCCAAACGTGATGGTGTATTGCGTAAATACCATGTGTGGACAACTGGTGCCGCAAGTTCAATGTGTCCCATCCGTTCACGACGAACTTTACTTTCGGTGATTTCAACACCACATTGTGGACATTTTTTACCCACATGACTGGTCCGTTTTGACTTATTGTTACAGCCACATTGATAGTCTTTGGTTGGTCCAAATATTATTTCACAAAAGAGTCCATCTTTTTCTGGCTTTAACGTGCGGTAATTGATTGTTTCATGTTTTTTTACTTCTCCGAAAGACCATCCCCGAATTTCTTCTGGAGATGCCAAACGAATTTTGTAATGCGTAAATTTTTGACTCATCAAATCACCCTACTTTCTACGACTGAAAACCATATTTAGAAATATAGTCTTCACTGTCTTCGTTCACCAAACTCTTATTCGCTTCGTTAACTCCGGTCTCTCTACTGATGAGTTCCACATAGATACCGAGTGATTGTAATTCCCGTGTTAATACACGGAAACTTTCTGGTAAGCTTGGATTTGGTATGCTTTTGCCATCAACAATTGCTCTAAAGACTTTGTTACGACCGATGATGTCATCTGATTTTACAGTTAACATTTCTTGTAGTGCGTATGCTGCACCATATGCTTCAAGTGCCCACACTTCCATTTCACCAAAACGTTGTCCACCATTTTGTGCCTTACCACCCATTGGTTGTTGAGTAACAAGAGTATATGGTCCTACGCTTCGTGCATGTAGTTTATCATCAATCATGTGATCTAATTTAATCATGTACATAACCCCAACACTGATTGGATTATCGTAAGCGTCACCGGTTTGTCCAGAGTAAAGCGTTACTTTCCCATCTTTACGCATGCCAGCTTCAGCCATAATCTCTTGTAATTCTTCAATCGTGATACCATCGAATACTGGTGTTGCAACATGAACGCCAAGGCGTTTTGCAGCCATTCCTAAATGGATTTCAAGGACCTGACCGATGTTCATTCGTGATGGTACACCCAGTGGATTCAACATAATGTCAACTGGTGTTCCATCTGCCATGTATGGCATGTCTTCAATCGGTAATATTTTAGAGATAACACCTTTATTTCCATGTCTTCCGGCCATTTTATCACCTTCAGAAATCTTCCGTTTCTGAACAATGAATACCCGCACTACTTCGTTGACACCCGGTGGTAATTCATCACCGTTTGCACGGCTAAAGTATTTTACATCTTGGACAATACCGCCACCACCGTGTGGTACTTTGAGAGATGTGTCTCGTACTTCTCGTGATTTTTCACCAAAGATAGCCAATAACAACTTATCTTCTGGTGTTGGGTCAGTGACACCTTTTGGGGTTACTTTACCAACTAATATATCACCCTCAAATACTTCTGCTCCTGGAATAATAATTCCATTTTGGTCTAAGTATTTACGGCCTTCTTCACTAACGTGTGGTATTTCACGGGTAATTTCTTCTTTACCAAGTTTGGTATCTCGTGCTTCAAGCTCGTATTTTTCAATATGAACAGATGTATAGACATCTTCTTTAACAAGCCGTTCACTTAAGATAACCGCATCCTCGTAGTTATACCCATTCCATGTCATAAAGGCAACTGTGACGTTGCGTCCAAGTGCAAGTTCACCATCTTCCATTGATGGACCATCTGTGATTGTGTCGCTTTTCTTAACTTCATCACCCAATGAAACAATTGGTTTTTGGTTAATACATGTGCCTTGGTTACTGCGTTGAAACTTATAAAGATTATATGTATCAATTTCGCCATCATCACGGCGAAGTTTAATTGTGTTTGCATCGACATAATCAACAACACCATCATTTAATGCAACAAGTGCACTACCGCTGTCATGTGCTGATTTATATTCAATACCGGTTCCGACAAATGGTGCTTCTGGAATCAATAATGGAATGGCCTGACGTTGCATGTTGGCACCCATTAATGCCCGGTTCGCATCATCGTGTTCTAAGAATGGAATACAAGCGGTTGAAATACTAACAATCTGTTTTGGTGAAACGTCCATTAGTTCAATCGTTTCACGGGGATGCATTTTGGTTTCACCTTGGTAACGTGCAACAACTTGATCATCAATTAATTCACGGTTGTCATTCACGTTTGCATTCCCTTGGGCGATAACATATCGCTCCTCAACATCTGCCGCTAAATAAATCATCTGGTCAGTAACATACGATGTGGCATCGTCTTGTTGTTCAACGATGAGATAAGGCGTTTCCATAAATCCATATTTATTTACTTTAACATATGACGCTAAACTATTAATCAACCCAATATTTTGACCCTCTGGGGTTTCAATTGGACAAATCCGTCCATAGTGTGAATTGTGAACATCTCGTACTTCAAATCCCGCACGATCACGTGTTAATCCACCCGGACCAAGCGCTGAAATACGGCGTTTGTGTGTTAATTCATCTAATGGATTGGTTTGCGCCATAAACTGTGACAACTGACTGCTTCCAAAGAATTCTTTTAGACTTGATGTCAGTGGTCTAATGTTGATTAGTTTTTGCGGTGTGATTTCATCTGGTTCTCTAGTACTCATCCGGTCCTTAACGTTTTTCTCCATTTTGGTGAGTCCAATTCTAAATTGGTTTTTCAGTAATTCACCAATTAAACGAAGCCGTCTATTTCCAAGATGGTCAATATCATCAAGTGACCCCACATGATCAAATAAATTGAGGTAATATGAGACACTTGCTAAAATATCAGATGGGACAATGTGGATTGCATCTTCGAATGAATTGTTTCCAATTACTTTCACGATTTTTTCATTGTCATGTTCATCTTTTGTAACAATGTTAATAATTTGTATTTCAGCTAATTCAAGGTAGATATGTTCGTTTTCTAACACATCATCATATCCTTGTTTTAGTTCTTTAACATATGTTTTACCAAACTCTTCAACAAGCATTTTTTCTGTTTTGCCAATATATTTTAAGTATTCTTTATAATAACTTTTGGCTTTTTGATAGCTTTGATGACGAATCTCATCTAATAAGTCTTCATCCGTCATGAAGTCAAATAATTTAACTCCGTTAACTTCCGCTGAACGGAAAATATCAAGTTGTGTCAAAAAGTCATATTCAATGTCATCTGATAAGACGCCTGGTACTTTTTGTGTAATTAAATGCCGATATTCCTTTAATTTATCAGCCATTTTACGTGTCACAAGTTTGTTTTGCTCAACGATAATTTCACCAGTGTCTGGATCAACAAAATCTTCGGCTAGCTTGTTACCGATAACACGTTCAAAAACGTCAAGTTTTTGGTTAACTTTAAAACGTCCAACTTCCGCTAAATCATAACGTTTTGGGTCAAACAAACGTCCTTGTAAGAACGTGATTGCACCTTCAATTGTTGAGGTTTCACCTTGACGTAGTTTTGAGTATACTTCTTTGATTGCTTCATGGCTTGTTGTCGTTGAATCTTTACCTAATGTATTGAGTAAAAATTCACTTTCACCATAAATATCTAAAATTTGTTCATTATTAATAAATCCAACAGCGCGTAAAAGTGTTGATAAAGGAATTTTTTTACTACGATCGAGTTTCACATATAAAATGTCTTTCGATCCCATTTCAAATTCTAACCACGCACCACGGGTTGGTATCACTTGTCCAACGTATTTACTTTTAAGTGTTTTTTTGTCAATGTTTTCACTAAAAAACACACCAGCACTACGTACGATTTGTGATACAATAACACGTTCGCTACCATTAATAATAAATGATCCGTTCGGTGTCATCATTGGAAAATCGCCCATGAAGATGCGTTGTTCTTTGACTTCACCGGTTTCTTTATTCTCCAGTCGTACATTGACTCTTAACGGCTGAGAATAAGTCATATCCTTATCACGTGATTCGCTGATGTTATACTTTGATTGATCAAATATAAAATCACCGAAAAATAAACTGATGTTTTCTGTAAAGTTTTGGATTGGTGAAATATCTCTAAATAATTCTTTAAGACCTTGTTGAATGAACCAATCAAATGACTCCGTTTGAACGCGAATCAAGTCCGGTAATTCAACATTTGTTTTGACCTTCGAGTAATTTCTTCGATGTCTTTTCTTACCATACTGAATTAATTTATAACTCACTAACTTTCACCCCATTTAAAAAGTTAAAAAAATGTCCATATACGCAAAAAAGCGCGCGTTATCGCAATTTAATATAATATCATACTATCGTCAAATAGTCAATCGATTTTCCCGCTTATTACGAAAAAACCTTTTTCGCGCGTTATAATACGTACTTCATTGAAGATACTGTTTAGTTTTTTAAGAGCTGATTTTGCACCATGTTTTTTATGTATAACGACATAAAATAGTCCATCTGGCTTTAAATGGTTAGCTGTTTCTTCAAACAACTGATAAACAACTAGTTTTCCTGCGTGAATCGGTGGATTTAATATCACGACATCATATAATGCATCAATGTGTTCAAACCCATCGGATTGGAAGACATTGAGATCTAAATCATTGCATGCAATATTATCTTTGGCAAGATTCACTGCACGCTGATTGATATCAACCATGTCAACACACGCGTTGTATTGTTTGTTCAAATACATGCCAATAATCCCACTTCCACAACCAAGATCTAACACCTTTTGATGCGCATCTAATATCACCGTATTTAATAAGATTTTAGTCCCTAAATCCAAATACCCTTTGTTAAATACACCGTGGTCTGTATACAGTGTGAGGGCAATGTTGTTGATATCGATTGTGACCTGTTTGCGGTTGCTTTTGAGATCTTTGTCATTCGAAAAATAGTGCGCCATACTACCCGCTCCTTATTTTTCACCATAATAGGCAAAAAACCTGAGTTTAAACTCAGGTTGATTGTTTACGTGTCATTATTTAACTGTAACAGTTGCTCCAACTTCTTCTAATTGTTCTTTAATTTCTTTTGCTTCTTCAGGGCTAATTTCTTCTTTGATTGGTGCAGGTGCACTATCAACTAATGCTTTTGCTTCTTTAAGTCCTAATCCTGTGATACCACGAACTGCTTTAATAACAGGGATTTTCTTTTGACCGAAGTCTTCTAAAATAACTGATACTTCGCTTGGTCCTTCATCTGCTTCAGCAGGTCCTGCAGCTGCAACTGCAACAGCACTTGGATCAACACCAAATTCTTCTTTCATAAGATCAACAAGATCTTTTAACTCTAAAAGTGTTTTTTCTTTTAATGCTTCAATGATTTCTTTGTTTTCTAAAGCCATTTTTCATTCCTCCTATTTATGCTTCTTCTGTTTCGGTTTCTTGTTCTTGGGCCATTAAATCAAGAGCGATTGCAATTTCTTTGACTGGTTCTAGTAATCCAGCTGCAATCATTGTTAACAATTCTTCTCTTGATGGGATTGTTGCGATCTTTTGGATGTTTTCTTGATCCATGTACTCACCATCAACAACACCAACTTTTAATTCTAATGCTTTGTTATCTTTTGCAAATTCATAGATGACTTTTGCTGCTGAAACACTATCGGCATTACTAAATGCTATTGCATTCGGTCCTGTCAATACATCAGCAACAGCTGTGTAGCCAGCCATTTCTGTTGCGCGTTTTGAAATGTTATTTTTAATAACTGACATTTCACAATCATTTTCGAGTAACGCCACACGTAATTTGGTTACTTGTTCTACAGTTAGTCCACTGTAATCAACAATAACAAAACTATTGGCATTTTCTAGACGTTCTTTTAGTGACGCGACTTGTAGCTTTTTCTTATCAATTGCTTTTTGTGACACGCTTCCACCTCCATGAAATGTGATCCAAACAAAAACCTCTTATGTCAACGACAAAAGAGGTATAAATTACTATATCTCGTTTTTCTCGTTGGGATATTAAGCCAAGGCACCCAAGTCTTCGACATAACGTTTCTATTTGATTGTTTAGTGCTTACTTATTTTATTACAAAATAGTTTCTTTGTCAACTTTGATACCAGGACCCATTGTCGATGCGATTGTTACATTTTGAATGTATACACCTTTAACGGTCGCAGGTCTCAATTTTAGAATGGTATCATACATTGTTTTAAAGTTGTCTAAGATTTTATTTGTATCAAATGATACTTTTCCTAATGTAACATGAATGTTACCAACTTTATCAACACGGTATTCTACTTTCCCTGCTTTAATTTCTTCAACTGCTTTTGCAACGTCCATTGTAACGGTTCCAGTTTTTGGGTTTGGCATAAGACCTTTAGGTCCTAAAACACGACCAAGTCTACCAATTTTACTCATCATATCTGGTGTTGCGACAACGGTGTCAAACTCCATCCAACCTTTTTGGATTTTCTCAACAAACTCATCTTCACCAACATAATCTGCGCCAGCTTCTTCAGCTTCTTTTGCTTTGTCACCTGTTGCAAATACTAAGACACGTTTTGTCTTTCCTGTGCCATGTGGTAAAACGATTGCGCCACGTAAGTTTTGATCTGCTTTTCTTGTGTCTAGATTTAATCGCATTGCAAGTTCTACAGATGCATCAAATCCTTCAAAAGAAACGTCTTTTAATAGATCAACCGCTTCATGTGCATCGTATAGTTTATCTTCTACACGTTCTCTAGCAGCTAAGAATTTTTTTCCTTTTTTCGCCATTTTCTTTACCTCCTAAATGTGGTCTAACGGAAACTCCTCCCACAGATAGTTGTAGATTTATGTTACAACTAAATGTTTATTATTCGACTAGGATTCCCATGTTTCTTGCTGTTCCTGCAATAATTTTCATTGCTGCCTCAACATCGTTTGCGTTTAAGTCAGGCATTTTAATTTCTGCAATTTCTTGTAATTGCGCTTTGGTTACAGTACCAGCTTTCTCTGTTAGTTGATCACCTGCACCTTTTTCAATACCAGCTGCTTTTTTTAACAAATAACTCGCTGGTGGTGTTTTGGTGATGAATTTAAACGTTCTGTCTTCAAATACAGTGATTTCAACAGGAACTAAATCCCCCATTTGCTCTTTGGTTTCATTATTGAATTTTGTACAAAATTCTTGAATGTTAACACCTGCTTGTCCTAAAGCTGGACCGACTGGCGGCGCTGGGTTTGCTCTACCGGCTGGAATTTGTAATTTTACAACGGTTTTTACATCTTTTTTAGCCACGAAAGACACCTCCTCTTGCTTCGTGATGTGGTCATTGGACGATTAATCCTTCCACTCAAAAAATAGCATGCCATATTCCATGCCATGCTATTTTACTATATATTAGTGTTCATTGTCAAGACTTAGTCTATTATATTTTTTCAATATCATCAAATGACAGTTCAACAGGTGTTTGACGACCAAACATATCAACCAGCACTCTTAGTTCGCGTTTTTCTTCATCGATTTCATCAACTTTACCAACTTGATTCGCAAATGGACCAGTAATAACTTTCACACTTTCACCAACTGCAACATCGATTGTTGGCATTTCCATAAGTCCACATTTCTTCAAGATTGGATTGATTTCTTCAGGTGGTAGAGGAACAGGTTTTGTTCCACCCCCACTTGATCCTAAAAATCCCGTAACACCGGGGGTATTCCGGACAACAAACCATGAATCATCTGTTACAATCAATTCAATAAACACATACCCAGGAAAAATTTTAACCATTTTTTCTTTAGTTGTGCCATCAGGTTTTTTCTCAATCCGAATTTCCTCTGGAATCATTACTTGGAAGATTTTGTCTTCCATCTGCATTGATCTAATCCGATTTTCAAGATTTACCTTTACTGAATTTTCATAACCAGAATAGGTTTGTACAACATACCATTGACGTTCTGGTTGATTACTCATAATCTTACGCTCCTAGTTCGCGAATCCAGTTAAAGAGTGGACGTAATCCAAAATCCGCCACTACAAAGAAAAGTGAAATAATGATAATAAATCCAAAGACACGTGCACTATGATTTAAAATTGTATTTTGACCAGGCCAGCTTACTTTTTTCATTTCGACAAAGCTCGGTACAAAGAATGGCCATACTGCCATGAAGAATGACACAGCCCCAATCACAATTACAAAGATACTAAAGATTAAAATCTTGGTTGGTGTATTGAAAATCCATAAATCTGTATAACGAATTTCAAGGACACTACCTTCAATCAGGTAAACGCCTAAGACAGTAACTAATATCCCTAAAACACCTAATAATACGCGTTCAAATGGGTATTCTTTCTTTAAAATTTCTAAGACTTTATTTGGTTTCAAATCAGTCGGTTTTTTTGCCATTTTTATTCTCTCCTATTTGCTTTCTTTGTGGAGTGTATGTGTTCCACAGTGCTTGCAATATTTTTTTGTTTCAAATCGTACTTTATCTTCTTTTTTCTTTTGAATGTTATAATTTCTCGACAAACATTCCGTACAAATCAAGATAACTTTTTGTCTCATAATACCAACTCTCTTGCAAATATATAATTTAGCAAAATAATGCAACTTTGTCAAGTCACATCCCAAAATGCTGTTTAATTTTTTGTTTTGCGCGGTAGACTGAATTGTACACCACTTTTTCAGGGATTTCTAGTCTTTTGCATATATAATCTACACTATAATTTTTTATTTCCTTTAATATATAAATACTAAATTCACGTTTTGTCAAGAGATTTTCGATTTCTTTTTTGTAAAGTTCATAATAGGCACTCTTATCTTGCGTGTGATGGTTATGTTCAAAAATGTATGCAACATTTCCATAAAATATTTCTGTTCGTCTCACTTGTTTGTTGATGTAAGTCATATACATGCGATCTAAATTCTGTTCAAAATAACGTGTAAATGTTTTATTGTATGACACGTCATACGTCATAATACTTCGGTAAAGAACCATGTGTGCTTCTTGAAACATATCATCATACAGATATGCTAGGTTATAATAGCCAATCTTTTTAGAAATAAGCGGTGAGTATTTCACAAACATAAGTTCTAAGGCATCTTGATTACCCTCGCGGATTTGATCAATAATCTTAAAATCATTATGTCTGTAATACGTCATAACGCCTCCTATTTATGTATGTTTTAGTGCCATTTGGTTATCTTTG
>JAIPGE010000014.1 GCA_021736285.1 Candidatus Izemoplasma sp. | reverse complement strand
TGACCATCGGGTTGATACAACTTATTTACTTCTTCTAAACTATCATATAATTTTGATGCATCGGTTAAAATTTCAATAGCATTATAATCTTTCAATAGTCCAGCATGAATACCAGCAAAAACTACCCATGGTGGTCGTGCGTTTTCTTTGTGTTTTAATGCATCAAGAACAATTTCTTTACTCATATTATTTCTCCTTGTTATATGTGCCATATTTGAACGCTGCATCATAGGCAGTAATGACTTTTTCAGGGGGGATATTTGCTTGAACATTGTGGACTTGTGTAAAGACAAAACCACCACCAGGTTTAAAGATATCAATTAGTCGTTTTACTTCTTGTTCAATATGTTCACTATTTTCATGTGTTAATGTTTGTTGGGTATCAATCCCACCACCCCAAAAGACTAAATCGTCACCAAATTCTTTCTTCAATACGACAGGATCCATTTTAGCAGCAGACAATTGAATCGGATTTAAAATTTGAACTCCGGCATCAATTAAATCTGGAATTAAAGTAAATACTGATCCACAGGAATGTAAAAAAACCTTAACATCAGGGTAATGTTTTTGAACCCATTGATATTGTCGTTTATGATAAGGTTTAATCATATCACGGTACATCTTTACAGAGACCAAGGTGTTTTTTTGACTTCCCAAATCATCACCAAACTGGATGACATCAATATATCTCGATAGACGGCCTAAAAAACGTTCTAAATTTTCCATATAAACATCTGTAATTTTATTCAAGTAATAATGCGCAAGTTCTGGCTCTGACGCAAGTAACATCAAGAACCGTTCAAATCCCCAATCACTTTCACCGGTTTCAATAATTTTTCCACCAAACGGAGCTAATATAGCTTTATCTGTATTTTCATAATAGTATTTTGCTTGTTTTTCTAAGAAATCTAAATCGTCGTCTGTTATATATTTTTTTGGCATCTTGTCAATATCTTCTTTGGTTTTACAATGGGCATAAGCATGATGTACCCGATCAAAATAAATACCACCTTTTGGCATTCGGGCTATAATCTTATCACCATCAATTAATTCTAAATCACCTTTCTCATTCCGAATTGGATTGAATGTTTTAGGTTCCATAATTGGACTGCCATCAGGCAATGTTCCTGGTTTCCATTCATCAATCGGTACACCAAAAGACGGTTTAAGATGATGAATTTGTACCACATCACCATGAAGTCTATCTAATACTTTCATCTCTGGCTCTGCAAGTTGTTGGTAAATGTCATATAACTTACCAGTACCAGTAGGAAGTCCCAAATACGCTTGAAGTTTATTGTAGGCAATCGCTTGAATACCAGTTGAACGCATTGCCCCAAAATCAATTGGAACACGGTCTGCTTCTTCGTGATTTATTGCTTTACGAATTCTTTCTCGAGATGTCATCAAACTCACTCCTTCATCATATCTACAAGCATATTTGCTAAGGTGACTGCATCATCCGCATAAATATCTGCACCTATTTTTTTGGTGTAGACTTCAGTAACTGGGGCTCCACCACAAGCAATTTTTACTTTATCATGATAGGCTTGATCGTTAAAATACTGAACAATATCTTCCATATAAGCCATTGTAGTTGTGATTAAAGAAGAACAAAGCACAAAGTTTGCATTGTGTTTTTTGGTTGCGTCTAGGTAGTCTTCTTTGGTAACATCGACACCTAAATCAATCACGTTAAACCCTTTTCCTTTTAGCATCATACCAACTAAGTTCTTGCCAATATCATGTAAATCGCCTTTAACTGTGCCAATTATAGCAGTTCCAATAGGTTTAAATCCCGTATCAACAAGTTCTTTTTCAATCCGTGATCCGGCAAGATTCATTGCGCGAGCTGCTACCAATACTTCTGGAATAAAGATGTCACTAGACATCCATAAACGTCCGACTTCATCCATCCCAGGAATTAAGCCTTTATTCAAAATGTCAAGCGCACTTGTACCATTCTCTAATGCGATTTCGACTAGCGATAAGGTTTGATCTTGATTGCCATTTACAAGTGCTTGAGTGATAGGTTTAAAATCAGTCATAATTATCCTCCTAATTTATAATCAATTACAACCTAATTATAAAACTATTTCATATATATGCAATAAACCACCAATGAGTTAGCAAAAAAAACGATAAAAGTAACCAACAAATTAGCAAAACATGTTTACTTTGGTAAAGTTATTGTGGTAAGATGAATCCAAAAGGAGGAATCTATGAAAGAATCTAGATTAAAAAAAATGGTAGATTATATTATTCGCCATGAAACGGCTTCAATAAAAGAACTAAGTAATGTTTTTGATGTATCGATATATACTATACGTCGGGATATTAATGAACTTGCTAAACAAGGAATTGTTAAGAAAGAGTATGGGGGTGTAAGTATTACGCAGAACGATAATAAAACACTGGCTTATACATTTCGAAATACGCTATTTAGAGATGACAAGAAAGATATCTCGAAACAAGCTGCCGATTTAGTTAATCGTGGCAATGTCATCTTTATTGATGGGGGAACGACAACAATGTATATGCCATACTTCTTAATGGATCAGGTTATAACTGTTGTGACAAATAATATATTTGTCATGAATCAATTAATCACTAAACAAAATATTGAAGTTATTATGCTTGGTGGTGATATAAGAAAAGAAACAAATACAACTTGCGGGGTTGTTGCGATTGATCAATTAAAACAGTTTAATTTTGACCAAGCCTTTATTTCTTGTACGGGTATCACGAAATCATTTGATTTAACGAATTATACAGCAATTGATGCTGAACTGAAAAAAATTGCAATTCAGAATAGTAAAGACAAATATGTATTGGTAGACCATTCTAAAGTAGGGAAGGCATCACTTATTACCTTTGGTCACTTGTCTGAATTTACAGGATTAATCACATCAGGTCATCTATCAAAAGCGTATAAAGATTATTGTAACACACAAGATGTAAAGTGTTATGAAGTTTTAGAATAAGGACTATATAAAAAACATCTTGACTATCAAAGTACTATTTGCAATTAATTGTGCAACCAAATGAATATTTATCTACGTCTTAATAAAGGGAAATACAGGAATATGTAAAAAGATAGCGTTTTCATAAAAGTGAACATCTGTGCAATTATTTATGCAAGTATTTGGTCTTCACGTTTGAAAGGAGTGTGTGTATAATGATTAATATGAGGTGTTTGGTATGTTAGATTACAAAGATAATTATATTTTAAATTTATTGATATCATCTTATCAAACACTTAATGTTAATGATCTATCGCGTTTAATTGGGATATCACAACGAAGTGTTTATTACTCACTTGCGCGAATCAATGATTATTTAACATCGATTAAACTTCCTGAAATTGTAAATGAGAGACAAACAGGATTGAAAGTAGACCCAAAAATTAAGAATCGCCTTAACAATGAATTTGACAAGGAATTACAAAATTATTATTTATGTACACAAAAAGAACGTAATGCAATTGAAATCTTATTGATATTATTTGTTGATGAGATAATTAAAGTTAGTTTATTTGAGACATTATTTGATGTCTCGAGAAACACAATTATTGGTGATATCAAAGAAGTAAAAGCAATACTATCAACCTATAACTTAGGTTTGGAATTTGAACAAAACAAAGGTTATATTATTGATGGAACCCCGTTAAGAAAACGCAGTGTTGCATTAATGATAATCTCGAGTTACGAATATTTATTAAAAATTAATACGTACGGACTATTTGATATAAAACAATCAAAATATATTCGTGGATATTTTGAAAAAGCCGAATCTTTTCTCCATATTAAATATGTTGACAACGCCATAGAATATTTATCAATTATGCTTGCAATGATTGATAAACACGGAATTGATCACGTTATCTTTGATGACGAAGATCATCATCTAATCACAAACTCTATTGAATATGAAACAATTAAAAAAACTTTTACTGAAGATTGGATGATTGAAGAATATGAATATATCGCCTTACAGTTACTTGGAATGCGCATTCAAGACAATTCCAAAATGGCGACATATGATGATCAAAGCATTTCGCAAATTGTTCATTTTATGATTCATGAGTTCTCTCGATTAACTTTAATTTATTTTGATGAAGAACAACGATTATTTGATCATTTGTACCTTCATATGAAACAAGCGATGTTTCGCTTTAAATATGGAATTATCTTTCAAAATGAACTCAAAGATGAAATATTTGAGAATTATCCTCAAATCACAAGTATTTCAAGACAAATTTGTAATACCTTAGAACAACGCTTAGGGTATCCAATAGGCGATGATGATGTTGCTTATATTGCGATGCACTTTGGGGGATACATGAAACGTGAAAAACGTGATTTCCCAATGGTTAAAGTATTACTAGTTTGTTTAAACGGTATAGCAACAAGTAAATTATTAAAAAAAGAACTAGAGTACTTACTTGGACAGATTGAAATTATTGATGTCGTTCGTAAAGAGGACATCGATAATTATAAAAATCAAGTTGATTATATTATTTCAACAATTCCACTCGATGATGAATCACTAGCGGATATAACAGTTCAAGTGCATTCAGTACTTACAGATCGTGACAAAGACAAAATTGTTAAAAAGTTAGGAGTGTACAACCCTAATGAAGCTGAAGTATCACTATCCAATAAAATTATTGAAGATATTAATGATTATATACCAAAGGAAAAAAGGGAAACTGTGCGGCGTAAAATTTTAAAACGTTTGTCAGAAAAACGCCCAACACAAAATCAATACGGAAGGATGACAAAACCAATGTTGAAAGAAACGATTACCAAATCAAGGATTATGTTTTTGAACCAAGTAACAAATTGGGAAGATGCCATATATAAAAGTGGAGAACCTCTCTTAAAAGAAAAGTATATTGAAAAAAAATATTTAGATAAAGTTGTTGAAAATGTTAAAAAACTTGGACCATATATCGTCATTGCCGATAAGATAGCTATTAGTCATGCCCGTCCAGAGGACGGTGTCAATGATTTGGGTATGTCGATATTATTGCTAGAGAAACCAGTTATTTTTCATGGTAAAAATGACCGTGAAGTTAATGTCATTGTAACACTCGCAGCACCTGATAACGAAAAACATTTATTGGCCTTACAACAATTGTCACAATTGTTTATGGAATCATTAGAAGAATTACTAGCCGCAAAGACAAAAGAGGATGTCTTAAAGCTAGTCGAACAATATTCCAAGGAGGAAACGAAAAATGAAAATTGATAAAATTGCATGTATTTGTGGAAGTGGACTAGGAAGCAGTTTCTTAGTTGAAATGAATGTCAAAGAAGTTTTGAAAGATTTAGATTTAACCGAAATCGATGTTGAGCACATGGACTTAGGGAGCGCTTGGCCAGGTCTTGCAGACTTAATTGTTTGTGGATCTGATTTAGAAGACAATTGTAAAAAGTTTGGTGAAACACTAGCTTTAAACAACATTATGGACAAACAAGAATTACGAAAAAAACTAGAAAAGTTATTAGAAGACAAAGGATTAGTAGAATAAAAAAATATAAAGGAGAGATTATTTCATGATTAGTTCTATTATCAAATTTATTGCTGATTTACTTAGTGCACCACAGATCTTAATTGGTATTATCGTATTAGTTGGTCTTCTTGCGCAAAGAAAAGCAGCACACGAAGTTATTCGTGGTACATTAAAAGCTGTACTTGGATTTATCATCCTTCAACAAGGGGCTGGCATCTTAGTTGGATCATTAGACTATTTTGGTGCATTATTCCAAGAGGCATTCGGTGTACAAGGTGTTGTACCTAACAATGAAGCGATTGTATCACTTGCATTAAATGATTATGCAACTGCTACAGCCGCAATCATGGTCGTTGGTATGCTTGCCAACATCGTTATCGCACGCTTTAGTAGACTTAAGTACATCTTCTTAACTGGTCACCATACGTTATATATGGCTGCGTTAATTGGTGTTGTATTAACTGTTGCTGGTCTAGAAGGATTCGTACTTTACTTACTTGGTGGATTAGCATTAGGGTTAACAATGGTTATCTTCCCGGCTATCGCAGATCCTACAATGAAGAAAATTGTTGGTAACGATGAAATCGGATTTGGACACTTCTCAAGCATCACTTATTGGTTAAGTGGAGAAGTAGGGAAATTAGTTGGTAAAAACTCTAAATCAACTGAAGAAATGAAATTTCCAAAATGGTTAGGATTCTTACGTGACAGTAGTGTTGCTATTGGGTTAACAATGCTTATAATGTTCTTAATTGTAACTCTAATGTCAGGACCTGCATTTGTTGCTGACGAATTAGGTGTTGGCGACAACTACTTAGTCTTTGCATTTGTTCAAGCATTAATCTTTGCAGCTGGTGTATACATCGTATTAGCTGGTGTGCGGATGGTTATTGCTGAAATCGTTCCTGCCTTCAAAGGTTGGGCGGACAAAATCGTACCAGATTCAAAACCTGCACTTGATTGTCCAATCGTATTCCCTTATGCACCAAATGCCGTATTAATCGGTTTCTTGGTTTCATTCTTAGGTGGAATCGTTGGTATGTTAATCTTAATCGCATTAAACGGAACTGTTATCTTACCTGGTGTTATCCCTCACTTCTTTGTTGGGGCTACTGCAGGTGTATTCGGTAACGCAACTGGTGGACGTCGTGGTGCTGTAATTGGTTCGTTCGTTAATGGTGTTGTTATTACATTCTTGCCATTATTATTGATGCCTGTATTAGGAGACTTAGGATTTGCAAACACTACATTTAGTGATGCAGACTTTATCGGTACTGGTATTGTCTTAGGTAACGTTGCATTATGGGGTAAATGGGCAGTATCAATCTTTATTGTTGTTGCCTTTGCTATTCCAATTGTATATGACGTTTTTATGCCAAAGAAAGAAATTGAAGTTACTGAATAATTAATAAATAAAAAGGGAATTCGCGTTCCCTTTTTAGGTTGGATCTAAATTTGAGGTGAGTTACATTATGGATAATTTTGCAACAAAAATACGAATAGAAACACTTAAAATGCTTAGGAACAGAGGGTTTGGTCATATTGGTGGTAGTATGTCAATTGTTGAAGCACTTAGTGTTTTGTATGATAATGAAATGACAATTGATCCATCAAATCCAGACTGGGAAGATAGAGATTATTTTGTGTTATCAAAAGGCCACGCAGGACCAGCATTATACAGTACGCTTGCTTTGAAAGGATATTTTGATAAGCAGTTATTAAATACTTTAAATGAAGCCCATACCAATCTACCTAGTCATGCGGACAGACTAAAAACACCAGGAGTCGATATGACAACTGGGTCACTTGGACAAGGAATAAGCGCTGCCGCAGGTATTGCGAAAGCCTTAAAAATACAAAAGAAAAACAATCGAGTCTATGCCATTGTTGGTGATGGAGAGCTTAATGAAGGTCAAGTGTATGAAGCATTAATGTTTGCGTTTCATCATAAGTTAGATAATTTAGTCTTAATGATTGATGAAAATAAATTACAATTAGATGGGTATACCGATGATATTTGTGACCAAGGGGATATTAGACTAAAAATTGCTGGATTTGGATGGCATGCCTTACGTGTTGATGGTCATAATGAAGCGGCAATCAAACACGCATTACAAGAAGCAAAAGAAATCAAAAAAGTACCAACATGTGTTGTTTTAGATACTATTAAGGCAAAGGGTGTTAGCTTCTTAGAAAACAACACAAGCAATCATCATGTTCGCTTTACAGACAAACAAATCAAAGAATTAGAGCACCTTATTAAACAATTAGAAGGTGATATCACATGAACGTAAAAGTGAAACAAAAATTTAAAATATCAAATAAGGAAATGCGAACAACCTATAATGATACGTTAGTTGATTTAGCAAAAACTGATGATAAGATTGTCTTATTAGAAGCTGATTTGATGAGGGCCATTAAAACCAATGATTTTCAAAAAAAATATCCTAACCGCACGCTTAACATTGGAATTATGGAACAAAACATGATGGGTGTTGCGGCTGGATTAAGTGTACGGGGATTAAAACCTTATATTCATACGTTTGGTCCATTTGCGACAAGACGTTCCTTCGACCAATTGTTTTTAAGTTTAGGTTATGCCGATTTAAACGCCATTATTATTGGAAGTGATGCGGGTATCTCGGCGAGTCATAATGGGGGAACCCATATGCCGTTTGAAGACTTAGGATTGGTTCGTCTGGTGCCAAATATGACAGTCATGGAAATGACTGATCCAGTTATGTTTGAAAATATCTTAAGACAGTTAAATGACCAAAAGCAGTTATCTTATCTCCGTATTGTAAGAAAGCATATGTTGAGTATTTATCAAGAAGGATCAACCTTTGAGATCGGTAAAGGCATTGTTTTAAGAGAAGGAAAAGATGCAACAATAGTTGCTGCGGGTATCATGGTAGCGAATGCTTTAAAAGCACAAGCACTTTTGCAAGAAGATGGCATCAATGTAAGTGTGATTGATATGTTTACCATAAAACCAATTGATCAAGCTTTATTACTTGAATATGCTGATAAAACACAATGTATTGTAACGGCTGAAAATCATAATATTATTGGGGGTCTTGGGAGCGCAGTCCTAGAGGCACTTGAAACAACGCCGGTCACAGTAAAACGTGTAGGTGTTAAAGATCGCTTTGGGCAAGTTGGAACGCAAGCATTCTTAGAAAAAGAATATGAATTAACCGCAGAAGATATTGTAAAAGCTGTTAAGGAGCAACTATAATGGAATACTTATTAGATACTGCAAACAAGCAATTAATTAAAGATATATTGAATTATTATCCAATTGATGGGATTACGACAAACCCGACAATTATGACGAAAGAGCCAGGAGCATATCTTGACATTTTAAGCGATCTTGATACATTGCTAGATGGCAGACAATTTCATATTCAACTCACATCTATAACATTTCCTGATATGGTTGAAGAAGCAAAGCGATTAAATGATATAATTCAATCTGAACTATATTTAAAAATACCAGTATCACATGAGGGTATTAAAGCAATTTATAAATTATCAAAGCAAGGATTTAAAGTAACCGCAACTGCTGTTACGAATCTCAATCAAGGAATCATGGCCGCAAAAGCAGGAGCATCTTATTTAGCATTTTATGTGAATCGGACCGCATCAACAGGCATAAATGGAAATGATGTAATTAATGAGATAATATCTATTTTTAAACGAGATGGCTATCAAACAAAAATTATAGGTGCTTCGTATAAAAGTATTTATCAAATTAATAAATCGATTTTAAATGGTTGTAAAAGTGTAACTGTGCCACCAACATTATTTAAAGAGTTGATGGAGACAACAGTAACAAAAGAAAGTATTGAACAATTTACAAACAATTTCAAAGACCGATTTAAACAGATTGGTCCATCAATATACAAGGAGTGAACGAAATGGTATCAAAAACCTTCAAAGTAAAAGATGAAGCAGGACTACATGCACGGCCTGCCTCAATTCTTTGTAAAAAGGCTATGACATTTTCTGGCGATGTACACATCGTTTACAAAAAAAGTAAATCAACATTAAAATCAATCATGATTTTAATGAGTTTAGGGATTCCTTATGAAGCAGAATTCGCGATTGAGGTCGATGGTGATGGTGAAACAGAAATGTTACAAGAATTAACGGATATATTGGAAGAACATAATTTAATTGAGTAAGTATATGACACACAAGATACAGCGTCTTTAAAGATATATAATCCTGCCAAATGGAACTTCCTCTTTAAAGACAACTCCAAAAAAGATGATAAAGCGCCTCCATGCTTTATCATCTTTTGTATATAAAAACTGCCCCTTTTCTTTTTCATAGTTTCCTATGTCCAAGTTTGAAGGAGTAGTTTTATTAATGTCTTTTTTAATTAACCGACATGTTTTTGCTTGTGAATATAAAGACCAATAAATTATAATCTAAAGGAGTAATAAAATGTATAGCGTTAATTTTTTGAGTGTTGGGTGAATAGGATAACTGTATAAAACATATACACCAAAGAATATATTGACAACCGGAAGATTGATTAAAACGAGATACCATATGAGATCAATGACTTCTTAGGTGTCATGTTTGAATAAATTATCCACCCATGCCTCCAAATAGACCTAGACTAAACATCCCTGTTGCCATTAAAATAATGATAATAACAATTGGTAGGATTAAAGCAAGTAAATAGTTTTTTAATGATTTGTTGGTGCCTGATGACAAAAGTAAAATAATAAAAACAATAATATTTACAATTGGAATTGCCATCAAAATAAAAAATATCCACCAATCAATAACGGTTAAGTGATTTTTTGAGAACATAGAACATCTCCTTTTTTGTTTGTTAACTCTAGTATACCTTAAATACAGTATTTTACAAAATTTCATTTAGTTTGGTTGCAATCAATTTTGCGCCAGTTTCATTTAGATGAAGACCATCAATTGTGAGTTGTAAGTGTCTCTGCTTACTAATATCATTGATTTCTGTGAGAGATTGGTATGCAACATCCGCCATTATATCTTTAAGTGAAGTTGACAGATAATCACTCACGGGTTTATCTCTTAAGTAATCATAAAAGAGAGACTGGACATCTACAAAAGCTACGTTGTTATATGTAGAAATCATTGATTCTAGTGCAGTACTGTAATCGTGTAGAATCTGATTAGCCTTATTTGTTATGTTTTCTCCAATAATTAAAGGCGAAATAACAGTTACCTTATCGGTTTTTTTGAGCACATATGACAGAGTTTTCTGATAGCGATCTAAAAACGCGTTTTGATATTGTTTAGGATGATTGCTTTTTGGAAGTAAACTTAATTTTGAAAAAACATCGTTGGTACCAACGAATAACATAACATGATTTGCTTGATCTAGTATGTCAAACGTTTTTATACGTGCAAAAAGAGAGGTAGTTGTTTCACCCGCTTTTGCTAAATTAATATGTTTCACGTTAGAATCCTTATCTAAAAACCTCATATAAGAAACTCCAGGTTTACCGACTGTGAGACTGTCTCCTAAAAATATAATGGTCATATCAATCACCTATTATTAGTGTATCACATCTTATTGATATTGAAATAATGAATCACTTCATAATTCCTTCATATTATAAAGATAAACTATTGATATAAAGGATGTGATTAATATGATTGACGTTCACATTAAAAATATGAGTTGTGGCCATTGTCAATTAAAAATACGATCTAAACTTGAAGATGAAGGGTATCAAATAGTAGCGTTTGATATGCTTAAAGACACAGTGTTGGTAGACACAGACGCATCTTCGTTACCGCACATCAAACACGATTTAGATACTATTGGCTACATGGTTGATACCCTTAAAAGTGAACAAGTGAATGAATATGTCTATTACCATCCTTGTTTAGAGGAGTCAACAAACTATCAATTGTTCACAGATTATTTAGCGGAACACACAATTGTTTTAGATGGATTTAATGATAATCCATTTGGCTATGTGTTACAAACAAGTCCAACGAAATATCAAGCACTTAAAGACTTTTTAGAAGATAATGTAATCATGTAAACAAAGACCATCTGATTTGAATTATAAAACGCAAACAAATATATATAAGAGGCGTTATCTAATGATTTTAGATAACGCCTTTTTCTATTTAAGAGATTATTTAATTTAACTGTTTTGAATGATATCAACAATCTCTTTAACTACTTTTTTGGATTCAGGGAATCCGAAGAACATCCAAACATGCAGCATATTGTCATATAAATATGGTGATAGTTCTATTCTTTCTTTTAGGGATTTTTCAATGAGTAGAAGGGTATCGCTATATAACATATCATGTGACCCAGAAAAGATACTGATTGGGCATAAGTTACTTAAGTTACCATACAGTGGACTTAATTTAGGATCTTTTAGAGAACTGTCTTTCGCATACAATTTTCCGGCTTGAATAAGTGCCTCTTTATTCAAAATAGGATCTTTTTGATCTAATTCATCAATAAATGGATGTTGGCATGTCACATCTAACCATGGGGATAACAATATAGCGTGTTGTGGAAGTCTTATACTGATATTTTGTAATTCTTGAATGAGTCCCAACGAAAGTCCACCACCGGCAGAATCACCCATTACAATGATTCGGTAATGGGGATAAGTTGTTAAGATATCTTTATAAAGTGGGATAAGCATTTGATACGTTTCTTTAACAGATGCGGGTATTAATGGATAATCAGGCGCGACAATCACAGCATCTGTTTGATCGATCAAGGTTGTTATAAAACGCCAATGCAGTTTTTGAAACCCATGTAAATAAGCACCACCATGGAGGTAAAGAACAACTATATTTTTATTGGTTTGCTTTGGTTTTAAGACAAACACATCATGTTTGTCTTGTTGGTAAGTTATGATATCGTAGTGGTTATATAATTTTTTCTTTGGGATTGTCTTATTGTGACGAAAGAGGCGTTTTTTTAACGCCTTGTTTAACTTGCTTTTAAAATTGAATAACCGTAATACTTTTTCTGTAATCTTACTTTGGACACTGGCCATAAAGACTCCTTATGATAATAGTTTACAAATACATCATTATTATAACATACCCTTAGATTATCCTCCCACATCTGTTTTTATTTTATCTAAGGTGTTAAATTGAGAAAACAGGAAAGATTGATATGAAGATAAGTTCAAAACCAAGGATAATAATGAATGGTAGAATGATTGCTAAAACATAATTCTTCAAAGACCGATTAACAGTTGAAGATAAGATAATATTTATTATCACAAAAATATTTACCAAAGGAATGGCTATTAGAATAAAAAATAACCACCAATCACCAATTTGCATATCACGATTTGTAAACATTGTTTTCCTCCTTATTTGGTACTAGAATCCATTGTTTTTTGTCAACACCAATAAGCCTTTTTGGTATCGCTTTTTTACCACAATACATGATGCCATACACAGCACGCTTTTTTTCTAGCTGTTTTTTCGGATCTTCTGTAAGTAAAAAGGCAACTCTTGTGATGACATTTTTAACCATGATTCTTTGTCTGTTTGTTGAATGATATAAGTTAAAAACGGTATCACAATTTACTTTACTTTTTTGGTATGTTTTCTTTGTGCCATCATGAAATAGGATGGATTTAATAAAGCCTTCGGTTAAAGTAATTGCTTTAATTGCTTTAAAATCAGAAGGTGTTGTAACGTTGCTTTTGTTAGAACAGAATAAATGTGTCTTTGTTTGATGTAAATTATATGGACAAGACTTACAATGTTGCTTGACATTAGCATAGACAGCCCCATAATAGTTTTTCTTTTCCAAAGGACAGTCATCAACGTGATAACTATTCACTCTTTGAATAATTTCTTTTTTTTCAATCGCTTTGTCGATAAAGCGATGTATCGATGGCATCGAAGTATGATGTAACCAGGTTCGTTTGTTAGCAGAATTTTGTAAAAAGTCTTTTAACTCTGACGAGTCGTAAAAATCACTATCACTGAGATCAATTTCAATCACGTTTTGATTCATTTGTTTGATTTTTTTTAATTTAAAGTCATCTACTTTATGTGTTACCTTGATTTCTACAAACAACGGATTATCGTAGGCATCATACAAAGCAATATCAGGGATAATATGCATGTGAGGTGTTTCTTCAGCAACATCAACATACGTTTTTTGTTCTGTTTTAATAATATCAAACGTGAAATCATCAAAACCAATTGACAACTTCGGTAACATCACAATTTTTTCTTTCTTTAAGATTTTTTTTGCGAGTAAATGTAAAGCTGTTTCGCCGCCATTCTGACAATCATTTGCTTCATGGTGGGCAAAATGATGTTCTTTTTTCTTGCCTTTATTTTTGGCAACCAAATCTTTTTTACAATAAGGACAAATACACCCACATCCTAGTCCATTTACTACTTTATTAACATGAACCAAATGATTGTTTAAAAGACCATACCGTAATTTCATAAGTTATTGTTCCTTTCGTTACTATTTGTACATATAGTAATAAGGAATTACAAGTAAAAAAAGAGCATTCCGGAAATCCCGGAATGCTTACGGATATTCATGAGTGGTTATTGTATTTTCACATTGAATTGGGAGTAAAATAACGTGACACCATAATATATTAAATAAGATAATATAAAATACAAGAGAGCAAACAAGATAATTATAATTGAAACTGATAGCGGAATTGAGACAGTACTAAGTGTCGCAAAATAAAACCA
>JAIPGE010000013.1 GCA_021736285.1 Candidatus Izemoplasma sp. | reverse complement strand
TTGTGTGTGATTGATTTTATTGGTGTTATAATAGCGGCTGTGCCACAAGCACCTGCTTCTTTAAACTCCTCTAGATTATCGATTTTTACATCGCGTTCTTCTGTTTTTAAACCGAGATAGTGTTCGGCTAGATATAAAAAAGAACGTCGTGTAATACTTGGTAAAATCGATGATGATTTTGGTGTCACAACAACATCGTCATGCGTTACACCAAAGAAATTAGCGGCACCGACTTCATCAATTTTAGTATGTGTTAGTGGGTCGAGATAGATGACGCCAGCATAGCCTTGTTGTTTGGCAAGACTACGGGGATACAAACTTGCTGCATAATTGCCAGCAACTTTTACTTTACCGGTCCCATTAGCAGCTGCACGGTCGTAATCTGTGGTTACAAATTCTAAGGCTTTTAAACCGCCTTCGAAATACGTACCCACTGGTGCACAAAAGACATTAAAGAGATATTCTTCAGATGGTTTGACACCTAAATTCATGCCTTGTCCCATAACATGTGGTCGGATGTATAACGATTGTTCTTTCCCATATTCAGGAATATCATCGGCATTTGCCCGAACTACTTCTTCGATAGCTTCGAAGAATAAATCTTTAGGCATGGCTGGTGCAACAATCCGTTTTAGTCCACTGTTAATTCGTTCAAAATTTAACTCAGGACGGAACAACACAACACGGCCATCTTTCGTTTTGTAAGCTTTTAACCCTTCAAACAACGCTTGACCATAATGAAAAACATTTGATCCTTCATGAATTGAGATTGTTTTATCTGTTGTCAACTTACCTTTTTGCCACTTACCATCTTGTGTAAATGCTCGATAACGATATTTTGTTTCTTTTAATGCATAACCCATAAACGCACACTCCTTGTTTTATTTGGCTAGTATTTTCCTTGTTTAATCATCGCATCTGCGACTTTTGTAAAACCAGCAATATTCGCACCAGCAATTAAATCATAGCCGAAGCCATAACGACTGCTTGCACGGACACAACTATTATAAATGTTTTTCATAATGCCACGTAATTTTTCATCAACTTCATCACTTGTCCAGTGTAATCGCATACTATTTTGTGACATTTCAAGTGCACTTGTTGCCACACCACCAGCATTCGCTGCTTTACCGGGACCAATAAGGACACCAGCATCTTTAAGCAGTTTAATTGATTCATTGGTCGTAGGCATGTTCGCACCCTCTACAATATATCTTACACCATTTGCAATGATTTGTTTAGCATCTTCCGGATAAATTTCATTTTGTGTTGCACAAGGCATGATAATATCAACTTCACGTTCCCATGGTTTTTTACCTTCGAAAAATTCAACATCAAAGCGATCCGCATAGTCTTCAATTTTACCATTGGTGCTAGCGCGCATTTCTAACATAAAACTGAATTTTTCTTGTGTATTAACACCATCTGGGTCATAAATATATCCTTCAGGGCCACTTAATGTAACAACTTTACCACCTAACGCGGTAACTTTTTTACAAACACCCCAGGCCACGTTTCCAAATCCTGAAACAGCGACAGTTTTGTTTTTAAAGTCAAGATCGTCATGTTTTAACATTTGATAAGCAAAGTAAGTTGCTCCATATCCTGTTGCTTCTGGACGAATGAGCGACCCACCATATTCAAGTCCTTTTCCGGTTAACACACCATTTTCAAATGCACCACGAATACGACGGTAATGTCCAAATAAGTATCCTATTTCACGGGCACCAACACCAACATCTCCAGCAGGGACATCAATATTTGGTCCAATATGACGATACAGTTCGGTCATAAAACTTTCACAAAAACGACGAATTTCTTCATCTGATTTACCTAGTGGATGAAAATCACTGCCACCTTTTCCACCACCAATTGGTAAACTTGTTAAACTATTTTTAAATATTTGTTCAAATCCTAAGAATTTAATCATTCCAAGATAAACAGATTCATGGAATCTTAGACCACCTTTGTATGGTCCAATGACACCATTAAATTGAACTCTAAACCCACGGTTAACATGTGTCATACCTTCGTCGTCAACCCATGGCACACGAAACATTATAATCCGTTCAGGTTCAACAATCCGCTCTAAAATATTATTCTCAATGTACTCAGGATGTTGTTCTAAGACAGGACCAAGTGAATGTAATACTTCAGTTACTGCTTGCACAAATTCGGTTTCATGACCATCTTTTTGGCGAACTTTTTCCAATACTTTTTCAATATATTTTTCAGTCTCTAATGATATAACGCTATCTTCATCTTGTGCACTTTCAAAACTATTGAATTTGTGAACAAAGAGACCACTTCTTAATTTGGGCTCAAACCAAGTTGACTTGGCTGGCATAATCAGACCCGCATCACTAACAGCCATAATGTCTTGCATTGTCGCTGGATACATACTGAAGCCAACACCATCTAATTCATCACTTAATTCTCTTAACCCTTTTAATCCACGTATACCACCAACGAAACTAATCCGTGATGAATTTCGGACATTTTTAATACTCAATAAATTGTTTAAAATATGTTCTTCCATAATAGCTGCATCAATTGATGCCAATGCATCGTTTTCATCGACTATACCATCACGTAATTTTAAACTATACCACTGTTTGTTTAGGTACATTCCAAACATGTGTTTTTTCATTGGTTTATATGGTGCTTTGCTTTTTTGAATGATGAACAGTTTGTCCAACTCATCAATAAATGCTTCTTCTGTCATCCCGTTTAAATCATGTACAACACGGTTATAATCCATGATTGTCAAATTACTTTCTGGGAAAATGACACTCATGAAGAAGTTGAATTCTTCATCACCAGTATAATTCGGATTTTCTTGACGGCGTTTTAATGCCACTTTGGCTGCGGAAGCAGCGCGATGATGACCATCTGCGATATACAAACTATCGACATCACCAAACAATTCACTAATTTCCAAAAGTAAATCATCGTCGTCAATCAGCCATGCAGCATGACCAACACCATCGTCTGTTAATATATCAAACTCTGGATCATGTTTATCAGTCCATTCATCCATCACTTCATTTAAACGATCGCGATCGCGATACGTTAAAAATATTGGCGCTGTATTGGCATCACAGCGATCAAAGTGATTGATACGGTCTTTTTCTTTTGAAAGCAATGTTGTTTCATGACGTTTAATGACGCCATTCACATAGTCATCCACAGATGTACAAGCGACAAATCCTGTTTGAACTTTGCCGTTCATAGTTTGTCGATAAATGTAAATATGCTCATTTTCATCTTGAATTAAAATGCCGTCATCTTCAAACATCTTTAAGTTCTTTTGCGCTTTTTTATACACTTTTGGATCATACGCATCCACACTTGATGGATAATCAATTTCGGAACGGACAACGTGTAAGAAACTATACGGATTATCCATTGCCATTCTTTTTGCTTCTTTACGACTCATCACATCATAAGGTAATGAAGCAACACGTTCAACTAAGTCTTCTCTTGGACGTAACGCTTTAAACGGTTTAATAATTGCCATTTTTTAGTATCCTCCTACGATAAATAGTGTTTTATGACTTCTATTGTTTCTAATCCAATGCGTGCTTGTGCCTCATGAGTGGCTGCCCCAATGTGTGGGGTAAGCGATAATTTTTCATGAGTGTAAATTCGCATATTCTTTATCGGTTCGTTTTCGTACACATCCAGTGCGGCACGTTCAACAATGCCAGCATCAAGTGCATCTAATAATGCTGTTTCATCGATCACACCACCACGGGCTGTATGAACTAAAAACATTCCTTTTTTCATTTTTTGAAATGCTGTCCGATCTAAAAATGGACCATCTTTTTCAAAGAACGGTATATGTAAACTAATAAAATCCGAAGTTTTTAGTAACGTATCTTTATCCACAGCTGTACAGCCTTCAAGGGTATTAACGGTGTCTGCTTTATCAAAATAAATAACTTTCATTCCAAGGGCCATTGCTTTTTTCGCAACACTTTTTGCGATACGACCAAAGCCAACAAGTCCTAATGTTTTTCCATTTAATTCGATACCACGGTACTGTTTTTTATTCCAATGTCCTTCTCGCATAGTCACGTTTGCAAGGTAGATATAGCGCGCAATCGCAAACATATGTCCGATTGCTAATTCAGCAACTGCATCACTACTAGAATTTGGTGTATTCATCACAGTAATGTTGTTTTCTTTGGCATATTGATGATCAATATTATCAATACCGACCCCTGCCCGAATTATCAATTTAAGTTGCTTTGTTATTAAGGCTTCATCAATAATTCGTTTGCGGATTTTAGTTGCTGAACGGACAATAATACAATCAATTTCTTTAATTTTATCGAGTAAACTATTGCCTTCATAATGTTCAACTTCAACTGTGTAACCCATTTCTTCTAATTGTTGTTTGGCACTAGAATCGATGCCATCATTGGCTAATATTTTCATTGTTTTAGCCCCCATATGTCTTCAATTTCCGCCAATAAATCACGTAAATCTGTTTCGTTACGATCGCCCATATGAGCGATTCGAAATGCTTTTTCTTTCAACTCTCCATAGCCATTACTAATCATAAACCCGCGTTTCCCAAGTTCATCATTCAGTCCGCTGACACTCTTTCCTTTAGTATTTAAAATCGTTGTCACGGTATTTGATGCGTAGGTTTCATTCGCAAATAATGCAAAATGTTCTTTTGCCCAAGCGCGTACAATGTCCGCAAGCTTTTGATGCCGGTTAAACCGATTGTCTAACCCTTCTTCATCAATGATTTTACTTAACTGATAATCCAGTGCCCACATATGTGGGGTAGCTGGTGTTGATGGGTACTGATAGTTTTTCTTAACCCGATTCACAACGTTAATTAAATCTAAGTAATACCCGCGGTTTTCAACTGACTCAGCACGTTTAATAGCTTTATCTGAAACACTCGCTACTGCGAGTCCTGGGGGGACACCTAAACTTTTTTGAGTTGAAGATAGACAGATATCAATGTGGGCTTTGTCAACTTCTATTTTAGCACCACCAAGTGAACTCACACTGTCAACTAAATAAACAACGTCGGGATAGTTTTGAATGATTTGGCCAATCTCGTGTACAGGATTCATTAATCCAGCACTCGTCTCGTTATGGGTGACGGTAACAACATCATATTTTCCTGTTTTCAACGCTTGTTCGACCATTTCTGGAGTAGTTGGTTCTCCCGGTTCACTTTTAAAATGATCAGCGGGTACGTTATTGGCTTGCGCAATTTTATACCAACGATCACCGAATGCACCAACGCTAAAAACAGCAGCCCGTTTTTTGATACATGAACGAATAATCATTTCCATAATACCGGTTCCTCAAGAGGTAGACAAAATAATCGTATTATTGGTATACATCAGCTTTTGCAATTTGTCACTAATGCGTTTTTGTAAATTAGTCGCTTCTTTGGTACGGTGTCCAATTTGTGGTGTTGCTAGTTTTTCTAAAACATCTGGCAACACATCGACTGGACCTGGAATAAATAGTTTTTTATTCAAATTTAATCATCCTTTACAATGTATTTAAACACATTGCCATTTTAACAAGTAATCTCATCTAAAACAAGCGTTTTCATAAAAAAAGTGTAACTTTTTACGATATTGTTAATATTCGCTATATTAAGCCGTTTACATTTTTATTATTTTATATTATATTTTATTTATGAATGAAAACATTTTCAATGATTTTTTTGACACGATATTGTCCCACCTAAAACTAATTTCCGTGTGAAAGTGTTTACATTATATGGTAAGTTTTATTGCTTTTTTAAAATCACAATGATACAATAAAGTTGATTTTAAAAGCGAGGAGAATGACGATGAAATTATCAAACCGAATCCAATCAATGCAGGCATCACCCGTTCGAAAATTGGTTCCTATTGCAACAAAAGTCAAACAACAAGGGAAGAAAGTGTATCACCTAAATATAGGTCAGCCCGATATTGAAACACCGGATGTATTCATGAAAGCAATTAATGATTATGATACGCGGATTATTAGATATTCTTTTTCTCAGGGAGAACCTGATTTAATCCACGCCATTCAAGATTACTTTGCACGTGATAACATCCATTTTAGTGATGACGAGATTTTGATTACAAATGGCGGCAGTGAAGCAGCCACATTTGCGACCATCGCAACATGTGATCCCAACGATGAGATTTTAGTGCCTGAACCATTTTATACCAATTATAATGGCTTTACTGGCGAGGTTAACGCCATTATCAAGCCCATTACGACATACGCTGAAAATGGATTTAGATTGCCTGACAGAAAAGCCATTGAAGCATTAATTACACCAAAAACAAAAGCGATTTTATTTAGCAATCCAGGAAACCCAACTGGTGCTGTCCTGACCGATGACGAAATGCAGATGCTAGCTGATATTGCAATTGATAACGACTTATACATTATCAGTGATGAAGTCTATAGAGGCATGGCATTTGATCAACTTGAAAGCAAATCGATGGGATCAATTAAAGGCATTGAAGATCATTTAATCCTATTAGAAAGTGTCTCTAAACGTTACAGTGCATGTGGTGCTAGAATTGGTGCAATCGCATCTAAAAATAAAATATTAATGCAAAATATTTTAAAATTATGTCAAGCACGTCTATGTGTGGCAACATTAGAACAAATTGGTGCTGCGGCGCTATATCGTTTACCTGAGTCTTATACCAAAGGCATCCGAAAAGAATATGAAAAACGCCGTAATATCGTTCATCAAACGGTAAATCAGATTAATGGAGTCGTATGTGAAAAGCCACAAGGCGCATTTTATGTTATAATAAAGTTACCAGTCGTTGATGCTGAACACTTCGTGATTTGGTTATTAGAACATTTTGATGTTAATAACGAAACAATCATGTTGGCTCCAGCTGAAGGTTTCTATGCAACAAAAGGGCTCGGTAAAGACGAAGTGCGCTTGGCTTACGTACTAAATAGCGAAGACATGCAAAAAGCAATGACTATTTTAAAACTCGGGTTAGAAGCCTACCCAGAAAGGTTGATATAATGTATTTACAAAGACATCTTGATCAAACACCAAGGGTTAACAAAGATGCTAAAATCTTTCAAGGTGCTAATTTATCAGGGGACATTGTTATAGATGAAGGCGTAAACATTTGGTATAATGTATCAATGCGAGGTGACATGGCACCAATCCGCGTCGGCAAAGATACGAACATCCAAGACAATGCCGTCATTCATACCAACACAGACTTAC
The DNA here is from genome assembly GCA_021736285.1 of Candidatus Izemoplasma sp. Taxonomy (GTDB): domain Bacteria; phylum Bacillota_I; class Bacilli_A; order Izemoplasmatales; family Izemoplasmataceae; genus JAIPGF01. The sequence goes on along the minus strand of JAIPGE010000013.1, from coordinate 7,275 downwards.
CAACAGATATTGGAAAGAATGTAACCATTGGTCATGGCGCAATTATTCATGCTTGCACAATTGAAGATGATGCCTTAATCGGTATGGGAAGTATTATTTTAGATGGCGCCGTTGTTGAACAAGGCGCACTTGTCGGTGCTGGTACTTTGGTGCCACCTGGTAAAACAGTTCCCAGTTATCATCTTGCTTTAGGTAATCCAATGAAAGTCATTAGAAAACTGACAGAAGATGAAATAAAAGCCAACAAGAAAAACAACGGTTATTATTTAAAATTAGTCAAAGAATACGAGTGATAACACTCGTTTTTTTGATGCTGTTTTGCTTTTGTAAGCGTTTTTTGTTATAATTTTAGTATCAAATATATAAAGGATGATGGATATGAATGCAAAAGAAATCTCACTCGCACGGGCCAAGGAGTTATCAAACAGCATCAATGACTTTATGGCATTTAAAGAAAAAGCACTTCATAAAATGGCAGGTAATCGAAAAGAATATAAGAATACAAAAGCCAAACTATTGGATTATTATAACGCTGATGAATCAAATTGGAACGATTGGCATTGGCAAATGAAACACCGTATTACAGATGTTGAAACATTGGTTAATTTTATCCATTTGTCACAAAATGAAGTTCAAAATGTTAAAAAATTAAGTAAAACAAATCGCTTTGCGATTGTGCCATATTATTTGGCATTAATCACTACTGAACAAAATGATCCTATAAAAATGCTCAGTGTGCCAAGTAAAGGTGAATATGCTGTCGATTTAGGCAAAGATGACCCGATGGCTGAAGAATTCACAAACCCAGCTGGTAGTATCACAAGACGCTATCCAGATCGACTCATCATCAATGTCACCAATATTTGTGCAATGTATTGTCGCCATTGTCAACGTCGGCGGTTAATTGGTGAAACTGATGGTCATACGTCGCAATCATTAATTGATGAATCCATTGCTTATATTAAACAAACACCAGAAATTAGAGACGTCTTAATCACAGGCGGTGATGCCTTTTTACTCAGTGATCATCAGATTGAAAATTTACTTAAAGCATTACGGCAAATTGATCATGTTGAAATCATTCGATTTGGAACAAGAACACCTGTCACGATGCCAATGCGTATTACTGATAATTTGACTAATATCCTTAAACGCTATCATCCTGTTTTTGTCAATACACAATATAACCATTACCATGAATTGACAAAAGAAAGTATGTACGCATCGCAAAAACTCGCTGATGCAGGTATTGTTGTTGGTAATCAAGCGGTATTATTAAAAGGTGTGAATGATGATAAATATGTCATGACCTTATTGAATCAACGCTTATTACAAGCGCGTGTTCGCCCTTATTATATTTTCCATGCCAAAGAAGTTAAAGGGACACATCACTTTATGCCAACAATTGCTAAAGGACTTGAAATTATGTCGTATTTACGCGGACATACGTCGGGTCTTGCGATTCCAACTTATATCTTTAATGCTCCGGGTGGACTTGGTAAAATACCACTACTTCCCCAATACATCATATCTCATGAAGACAGTACTTATCGCATCAAAACATGGGAAGGCAAAATCATTGAATATACAGAAAAATAATTAATCAAAAAGTACTAACCCTGTTGTTAGTACTTTTTTTAAGAAATTCACATTTTTTTAACAATAATTTGATTTTCAAAGTATATAATTAAATTATAAAATAAATAGGAGTGGTAAAACATGAAAAAGTTGCTTTTAATGCTAACCACGATTACTCTAAGTTTCACGCTTAGTGGGTGTTATCTTTTAGAGGATGATAGTGTTACAGACTTGAGTGAAGAATATTGTCGAGAAAATCCAACAAGTGAGATCTGTCAAGGTGAAACCGTTGGAGAGTTGGAAAATAGTACCGTTGAAAATGTGTTTAAAATGGTTATGACCGATTATCAAAATGCCAATAATGACACATTTTGTGAAGACTATTTTTCAATCACAAATCCTGATTTATTGGATACTTGCAGAAACAAGCAAGATTCCTTAGTCCCCGAAAACTTAAGTGATTTTACGATCGAATCCATTATCTCAACGTCTTCTCTTTCAACTATGCAAACATATGATATAACCATCGTTGACAAAGAGACAACAGAAACCTATCTTTTTTCTATAGGACTTGTCATGGTTGAAGGGATTATGTATATCACCGGTTGGTCATTTGACAAACAAGAAATGACAGCTGATGACAGTGTTACAGATGGTGTTGCGGAAGCTTTTCTTGAGCAAATGGTTCACACCTTTTTAGATGAATCTATTTTTTCTAGTGATTATTGCTCAAAATATGCTTATTCTGAGAATTATAATGCTTGTATCATAGATCGCAATAACTATATTGCAAATAATGCGACAATTTACGCCAATGCTGATCATGGTAAAGAAGCAGATGGTTTCACCAATTATTATGTCTCTTTTACAATTAATGACCCAGTCAATGATATTGAAGAAACAATCACACTGCGTGTACATTTGGCCTACGATGACAATGGCAACATTGTCCTGACACATGACCCAAATGAAGAACCAGCACTTGATATAACGGATGAAGAAGCCTATCAATTCATTACTGATATGATCAATGATTTAGCCGATTCTACACAATCCAACGATACTGTTTGTGAACACTATTTTATACCAGAAAATTATAACCGTTGTATTAATGAAAGACTGTTTATCTTTGAACAAGATGTCTCTGTAACAGTATCGGATCTTGTTATGGACGAAAACCATTATAACCTTACTGTATCCTACACGTATCCGGATAATACTATTGAAGATATGACATTCAATTTTGTAATACTAAGTAATCCAAGTGGTGGATACCTTCTTCAATTTTTTGATGATATGAACGATACCGTTTCAACAGATGATGCCAGTGCTTATCTAACAACGCTTTTAGACGACTTTGTTGATACACAAATCACTGCTGAAACATTCTGTCAAACGCATTTTGATATAGCGAATACGGCTAATTGTTTTTTAGACAAATCACAATTCACTAATATGGCACTTAGCTATCATCTTGATGATTTTGTCTATGAGTATGGCAATACCTATCAAGTTACTGTAACCTTTTCGGATGAACTTGGTAATGATTATAATTATATTTTCTATCTTGATTTTTACTACAACGACGTGGATCAAATTAGAGTGGATTACTGGATAGAAGATATCATTACCTTTGATGATGCTTTAGCACAAATCTATGTTTTTATTGAAACATTCAATGATTTCAATGTAACTGATGACTATGTATGTTCAACCTATCTAGACCCGAGCGATTACGATACATGTCTTAGTGAACGTGCCTTTGCTGAAGAAAATAATTTAGCGCTCAATTTTGTCTCATTAGATCAACTTCCAATTGATTATCAATTAAGTTTTGAATATATCGATAATGATTATGAAACACAAGACTTTTATGAGACCTATCTTCGTTTTTATCTATCTGATACAGGATTTATGATGATGGATTGGTATGACACAGCCCGTTTTAATTATTTACTTGGTGAAGATGCGATTCCTTATATCACACAACTTTTTTATGAGTTTAATGATATCACATTATCCGATGATATTTTCTGTGAACAATATAATCAAATTTTTAAGGATTGCCATACGTTAAGACAAAATTATCATGAGAATGGCTATTATTATAACATTATAACCCCACTTACTGAGCAAACACCTGGTCATTTTGTTGATCTGGATATCATGCAAGATTCCACCGTTTTTAATTCCACACAATTCTATATTGAAGTCATTCAAAACGAAGACAATAGTATTGAATATCATGGTTATCAGGTTTGGGATGACAGTGCAACGGTTACATTACAAGATGCCGAAACGTTAATTACGAATTTTATAAATGATTATACGAATGCGGAGGTTACACTCGATGACCTTTTTACAACATACTTTGGTTGGTATAACCCTTGGGAACTTGAAAGCTATCGCCAAGATATACTAGATTTAGTCGCAAATGGCGCAACATTCAATATTACTGACGTAACTATTGCAGATTCAGCTGATGATTTTAGTCCATTTATCGCCACTATGAATATAATTTATCCGGATAATACAACGGTAACCTTTGATATACCATTTTACGTTATCAATCAACCGGAAGGATTTACAACATTAGAATTAGCCTATGAGTATCAACCAATAACCGATCAAGAGTTTACATTATTAGTTAATCAATTTATTGGTGACTTTACCGATACTTCAATTGATAATTCCGTCTTTTGTAATCTTTATTTCGAAGATTATATGCAAGATCAGTGCGACGCGTTTAGAGATGACATCATGACACAAAATTTTACACTTACTATTGATCAAATAGTAACTTCTGATTTTGATCATTCAGTTACTATCAACTTTATTGATAGTAATGATATAGTTCAATATAAACTTACCTTCTTCGTCTATTATCATTATGATCTCCTTGGCAATATACATGCTAAATTTAACCTTGATGAAACGATTGATGATGCGACTATTCAATTAACAGAAACTGTTTTGACAGATTATTTAGAAACGCTGGATTTTAGTTCAACATCAAGCATCGATAGCATTTGTCAAACTTATTTTATCGATTCATCCAACTGTGATATCATTTTAAATAACCATATTGGTAAATCTATTGCTCAAACTGAGGTATATGAAATTTATACGCACAATGATTTTTATGATATTTATGCTTATGCAACGGTAAAAATCACTTTTGATGATGGTGCGTTTATTGTTCATGATTACAAGTTTTATCCAAATCAAGATACAACAAGCAATCAAACATATTTACTGGAAATCATTTATGAATATATTGGCTTACCAAGTGATGCAACGCTTGTGGATCAAGCAACAACACAAACCGTCTTAACACAATTTACAACAGATTATGTTGATGCGTCAATTAGTGATGAAACTTTTGCAGATATGTATTTCAATGGTAACTTTATGGGAAACGATATTATTGAATTTCGCCAACAAGATATTACCGATGGTGTATCTGTCACTTTATCATCATTGAGTAGTAATGCCGATGAACTAGGCAATCAAATATTTGTCGCAACTTTTATTTTCGATGATGGTGTTGAATCTATTACTCGCGAAGTTGGTATAGAAGTCTATTATTCTAGTGCTTTAGATCAGCACATTATCATATTTCTCGATTAATGTATTACCTGGAATTTATCACATTACTAAAAAAAATAAACATTAATCCAACAAAAAAGTATTGAATTTTCATGTCAAAAAAATAACGCTAGCAAAAGCTAGCGTTTGTTGTTTGTATAACCAAAAAGATTATGTTGTTGTTCTTCTTTTGGATCAAAATGCATGATGGCCATGAACATTTGAACTAAATACCCAGTACTAATAACGGCAATAATCGTCCCAATACCAACAACTCCACCAAGTAAATAGCCAATGAATAATACTGTAAATTCAATTGTTGGTTTCACATATTTTACATCAATCTTCGTTATCCTAGATAGTCCGACAAAGACACCATCTCGAGGACCACTACCAAGTCGTGCACTAATATATAAACTACGGCCAAATGTCATAACTAAGATACCCAAAATTAAAACAATTAATTGTGTTTCTATTTGTTTGGGGTGATAGGTAAATAATTCCGCAGACAGATCAATAAGTAATCCGACAAAAACAACATTTAAGATTGTCCCAATTCCGATTTTTGTTTTTAATAAAACAACACTAAATACCATAATGATAAACCCTAAAAGGATAGTAATTACGCCAAAAGAAAGTGGTGTCACAACAGTTAGTCCGTCATGTAATACACCCCATGGTGCCATTCCCAAATCTGATCGTCGCATCAACATAATTCCGATTGCCAAACACACGAATCCCAATAGTAAAATCGGTAGTCGTTTTAAATCTGTCTTAAATTCTGTCACGGTGTCACCTCTAATCTCAAAAATAGTATATCATGTTCCACTATTTTGTAAAGGACATGTTGCATAGTTGTAAAGGACATGTTGCATAGTTCTTTGTTTTTTGTCAAAGGTTTGCTAAAATACATATAGGTGATTTTATGTTGCAACTTGTATATAAAGAAAGTTTTAGACCAAAATATATTATTTTACAAAGCGCGTTATTCGTCTTCTTTTTAGGACTTTATGTTTTCTTGGATTTTGAAGGAAACATTAGCTATCAAGTGATGATTAATGAGTTTGGCCTTTTCGTTACTGTGGCTCATTTTGTATTGAATATCATTATCGCAATCGCTTCAGCGATTATGGTTTCCTACAGTATTATTGGTTTTTCCTTTACAAAAAAAGAAGTATCGGGTTCAAGTGCTGTTCCCTTTTTGTCCTTTATCTTTGGCTTATTAACATTTGGTTGTACACCCTGTGTTGTTGCTTTTTTAAGCGCTGTCGGGATTGCCTTTACCCCCGTCATATTACCTAATGGTAATCTCCCTTTCAAACTTATGGCAACAGCGTTTGTCCTCATTGGTATGTTTTGGGTTCTATACACCATAAAACACACAACTTGTAAAATCAAGTAGCGAAAGCTACTTTTTTCTTGCGAAATTGATAACTTTTTTGTATACTATGTTGTTAAAGGTGCGTGAGATTATGAAAAAAATCCTTCTATTGCTTATTGTTATATTGGTTTCTTCCTTAACTGCTTGTCAGGAGAGACCAACTGAGAATGAAACAACGATTATTGATGACGTTGAAACAAACCTAGATGTGCCATCTGAAGTAACCAGTGAAACGTCATTGCCATCCCAAATAAATGGTGTCGATATCGCATGGCATACGAATATTTCAGGAACGTTAAATAACAATACAATTATCCAATCAGACATCGATCAACCAATTACTCTAACCGCTGTATTAACCCATGACACCAAAACACGCTATAAATATTTTGATGTTGTTGTGCTTTTAAATCCCGATTTGGTCACCGTCACAGAACCAAATGACAATGACACATTTACCGGCTATTATACACTATTAAACGACGTGTCAGATGCCAATTTAAAAACCGCATTACATGATTTAATTGATGACCATACCGTGCTTGATTATGGAGATTTATGGACAGCACTTGCCGATAGCGATGAAGACCCTAACAATCCTCAAAATGTTATTTTATTTTATTCAGGAACCCCTCGAAGTGAACTCTTGCATGGTGGCGACCAAGATGATTGGAACCGCGAACATTCTGGCCAAAATCACATGGTGACTTTGACACCAACGATGTGAT
>JAIPGE010000012.1 GCA_021736285.1 Candidatus Izemoplasma sp. | reverse complement strand
ACCCGAGTTTTATAGTTAAAAAAGTGTAGAAGAGACAATATCCGCTTGATAGTTGGATTATTGGCTCTTTATTTTTGTTTTTCAATGTAGTAAAGTAGTCATTTGTCGTTTGAGTACTTCCAATTTGTAAAACTCTTTTGTGAAATCCACGTTATGTTTTTTACCTAATTCTAGTATGATACGATCGACTTTATTCATATGAAGGATTCCGTTTGACATTTCTAGTGTTACCGCACTATTTAATGCTTCTTTTAATTTATTTACTGAGTATTTGTTTTCTGTCTCTAACTGAAGTAATCGATACAATGTTAATGCGATGAAACAGGTTAAGAAGTGTCCTTTAATGTGTTCATCGGTCCAGACATAAACAGGTCGCCCTTCTAAGTCGCTTTTTGTTACTCGAAACGAGTCTTCAATCACAGATAATTGTCGATACTTATCAATGATGTCAAACGGCGTTAACTCTAAATCGTTCGTCACAATTGCGTAATAACCATCTAAGGCGATATCTCGTTCATACTTTTCTTGGTTGAATTCATAATGATTCTTTGTTTTGATGATTTCACCTGTATCTTTGTCATACGGTGTTTTCTTAAAGTATTTTTTGACACCGAATGAGTTTGATGCATCTAATAATGATGGATTGTTGATGAATTTATCTATTGTTTCATCGAGTAAGCCACGTTTCCCGTGTTGATATCGTTCTTCTTTTAAACTCCAAAAACAAAGGAGATGTTCTTTTATCCTTGATATGATTTGTCCTTTTTTATTTTTAACCTCTCTTAAACGTTCAACCGTTTTATATTTAAAGGTGCCAAATTCATTCATGATGTAGTCTTCTTGATCTAGGACAATATTTGCGAGTTTATTTCCTCGCATTCGAATCTTTTGGCTAACGATATAGTGATCATTATTCTTGTGAATATAATCTAGGTTCTTACCACTATTATTCCCTTTGTCTGCGACAATGGTAATCTTTCCTAAGTTGTATTGCTTCTTAATCTTTTCTAAGATTGGTTTCATCGTCGATAAATCATTGGTGTTACCTGGAAAGAGTTCATAGGTGATTGGTATTCCAGTGCGATCAATGAATAATCCCATTTGAACAATACCTGTTTTTCGTTTCTCTTTCGAGACACCTTTTTGTCGTAACCCATTTAATTCTTCGGATTCAAAGTAGTAGTTTGTCACATCGTAAAAGACTAACGTACAATCTCTACCATATTCCTCACTAATTCCTTGATGCATTGCGTAGGTTACCTCATCTTTGATTGTCGCTAAATAATCTAGTGATTTATACATGTCTTCTAGTTTAAAATCACTGAATTCAAAGAAGTAGTTTCCTTTGTTCTCATAGGTCTTCTTTTTACTCGCTGGATTCAAACAACGAGAAAAGACCATTAACTTTAATATGTCATCTAAATCATACTGACATTTTACTGTTTCTTGGTATGTCTTCATAAACGATGATAGCCCAATCTTGTTGTACAGTCGTTCTAAAAACACATACCCGTAGTTGACAAATGTTAGGGATTGTAACTTTTCAAAATCGATATCGATTGTCTGTGTTGTAGCTTCTTTCTTTTGTTGTGTTAGTCTGTTTGCTTCTTCTTTAAGTTCGTTTAAAATATTAGGATTCTCTTTTTCTAACTCTTCAAGAATCCCATAATTCTTAATTGTTCGATGTTTTGGTTTGCCGTTTTTTCCTCGATAACTTTCTACCAGGTATAGACTGTGTGTATTGTTTGTGTTGATTTTCACTTTCTTAATAAACATACTATCAACTCCTAATAACTATTATATCATACATTACTACACTTTACTACTTATATTTATTGTTTTTCATTGTTTTATAGTTTGTTGTATTAAAAAAACATATAAACCGCTATAATTAGCTATTTATATGTTTTGATATTTGTTGTATTAATGTAGTAAAGTTGTTGGGAACTACTTGTTTATGTATCATCAACTATAAAACTCGGGTTATATTACAAAAAAAAGAAAAACACACGAAACTACAAGTCAAAAGCCTATGTCGATAGGTGTTGCAAAAAATTGTTAGTATATTTCACAAAAAAAAGAAGCCGTAAACGGCTTCGTTACTTGCTTTAATGGCAGGGGTGACAGGATTCGAACCCGTACTAACGGTGTTGGAGACCGGTGTGCTACCATTAACACCACACCCCTAAAAGATGGTGGGAGGGGACGGATTCGAACCGCCGAACCGTTAGGAGCAGAGTTACAGTCTGCCGCGTTTAGCCACTTCGCTACCCGCCCACGCAATAACGCTCTTTTTGAGCGCTATTATATTATAGCAAAGCACCCTAAAGAAATCAACACCTATGTAAAAAAAATAAGCTGACGAATCAGCTTATTTTACTTCATACCCTTTTTCTTCGATAATTGCTCTGATATCAGCAAGTGATTTATCTTCAGGGTTTAATTCAACTGTTTTGGTATCGAGATCGATTTCAATTTCTTTAATGCCGTTTTCTTTTAAGGCATTGGTAATCGTCATTTTACAATGATTACATGTCATATTAGAAACAGTTAATGTCATATCTTTACCTCCTTCGTCATTTGTAAATTCTGGTAATTTATATCCTTTTAATCGTAATGCATTTAAGACAACTGTAATTGAAGAAAATGCCATTGCTGCTGCAGCAACTACCATGCTTAAACGGCCCGTCGCAGCAAGTGGTATTGCCACGAGATTATAACTGAATGCCCAACCAAAGTTTTGATGGATGTTTCTAAGTGTGGCTTTGGACATATCAATTGCTTTTATAACTAACCCTAAATCATAACTCATTAATGTGACATCACTACTATCAATTGCAACGTCAGTACCATGTCCCATTGCAATACCCACATCAGCGATTTTTAATGCTGGTGCATCGTTAATACCATCACCGACAAATGCGGTAATCTTACCTGTACTTTTAATCTCTTCAATGATTTTTGCTTTTTCATGTGGTAACACTTCACTATAAACATGTTCAATCCCAAGTTCACTTGCGATGGCATTGGCAACATGTTTGTTGTCACCAGTAATCATATATGGCGTTAATCCGCGTTTCTTCATTTCTGTTATAACTCTTTTAGATGTCTTTTTGATTTCATCACGAACTGCATAAAGCGCGATAACTTTTTTATCAACAATAATAAAGTTGACTGTTTTGGCTTGATTTAATAGTGCTAGGCTTTCTTCTTCAAATGGATTATCAAGTGCTAAGTCGGTTACCATTTTTTGTGAGCCAATATGTATTTCTTTTTGATCGACTTCTGCTTTGATACCCTTACCTTTAATGGTCTCAAACGTGTCAAGTTCATACGCTTTTGGATTACTATTTTCTTTTTCATAATATACTTTAAAAGCTTGGCTAATAGGATGGGTTGATTCTTTTTCAATCGCATAGACAATTTCTTTAATCGCTGAATCACCCAAATAATCTGTGACAATTGGTTCGCCATTTGTTAAGGTTCCTGTTTTGTCAAACGCGATGGCTTCTATTTTATTTGCTAATTCAAAGAATTCGCCACCTTTGTATAAAATATGATTTTGTGCTGCTTTCCCATTTCCAACTAAAATACTAGTAGGTGTAGCCAGTCCTAATGCACACGGGCAACTAATAACCAATATCGCAACAGTTCTTGTGAAGGCTGTTTCAAAAGCATATCCTAAAATCAAAAACTGGACAATAAAGTTAAGTATCGCAATACTTACAACAATTGGAACAAAATAAGATGCGATTTTATCTGCTGTGCGTTGTATCGGGGGTTTTTCACTGGCCGCATCTTCTACAGTTTGAATAATTTGTGCTAACATTGTATTAGCACCAACTTTGGTTGCTTTGAAAATGAGTTTTTGTCTTAAGTTAATCGTTGCCCCAATGACTTCACTATCTTTTTCTTTTAAGACGGGAATACTTTCCCCCGTAATCATTGATTCATCAACATAAGATGATCCTTTAATGATTTTCCCATCAACTGGAATTTTCTCATTGGCTAATACAACAACTTGGTCGTCTATATATACTTCATCAATATCTACCATTTGTTCTTTACCATCTCGAATGACACGTGCTTCTTTAGCACCGAGGTTAATTAATTCAACAAGAGCATCTGTGGTGCGCTCTTTAGCAATATGCTCAATATAGTTACCGATGAGTACCATCGTTATAATTAAGGCACTAATTTCAAAATAGTATTCGGGATGCATTGTCGCTTGAACAAAGAGTTGTTCGTAAAGTAAGTACATACTATATAAATACGCACTGGTTGTCCCCATAACAACTAAGATATCCATCCCGAGGACTTTTTTCTTAATTGCTTTGTATGCGGCAATATAGAACCGTTTCCCGATATAAAACTGAACGATACCACTAATGATAAGTTGAACGATACCATTGGTTAGAAGATCAGGTACATACACGAAACTAAAGAATGGGATATGCGCAAACATTGCCCATAGTAATGGAATACTAAAACCTACTGCAATGTAAATTTCATTTCTTAACTTCTTACGATAATTTTTATTATCGTCTAATGATTCTTCTAAAATAGGATCGTATCCGACTTCTTCTACCATTTTTGCTAGATCGACGAAACTATATTTTTCTTCATCATAACTAAAGATGACCTTCCCTGCACCAACGTTAACTTTTGCAGTAACCCCATCTTGTCCTTCAAATGTGTTTTCAATTGTTTTGGCACACATTGCACATGTCATGCCATCCACCCGCATTGTCTTTTTAATCATCTAATTCACCTCTCGAAATGCTTTACAGATATAAATTTTATCGTCTTTAATTTGTTCATGATGAACAAATGCTTTATAATCCTTTTGTAATTGTTTTTCTTTAAGCCTAAGTTCCCGAACATGTTCAGTAAAATGCTTTTGTTTTAAGAAATAATCCGTTAAATAATAAAATCCCCGTTGTTTCTCCCGTCTAACATCAACAACATTGGCATCTTTTAAACGCCTTAAATTGCGAGAAATGGTTGTTTGTTTGATATCTAAAACTTCTTCTAGTTCACAAACGCATAATTCGTTTTCTAATAACAAACTGACAAGCCTCAGTTTTGTGTTATTACTGATCGCTTTTAATAAGTCAACACTTTGCATTTTAATCACCTCATGTTTATATATTACACTATTGTAATATTACACTCACGTAATATACTTATTTTTCTAAATAAGCGCGATGTATTACAATTGACTTTTTGTTAATTAGTACGTATACTACCTTTGATTATTAAACGAGGTGGTCCTATGACGATATTAAAAAATGAACAAGAAATTAATGCTGTTATTAACCAAGAGTTTGTGATGATTATTGCCAAATCACACACTTGTACGATTTGTAATACAATCTTAAACACGCTCAAACATAACGTTCCTAATTTAGATCAAATCGACAGTTATGCTATCTATATTGATGACGTTGATAAATTCCGTGGTGATCATTTAATTTTTAGTGTCCCGACGGTGTTAATATTTAATCAAGGAAAAGAACTATTACGTGAATCACGCTACATCAACTACGACAAAATCACACGTTTAATTGAAATGTTTAATGCTTAAACCAGGAATTCCTGGTTTTTCTTTTTATCTAAGAATAACAATGCTATAATAGAATTAATGAAAAGGTGATTGACGTGTCAGAGAAATATAACTTTAAATATTATGATAACGATACACCCAATGAACATACAAAACTATCCTGCAAAGAATATTTATTTAGTATGTTGCCATTTGTATTGTTAATCCTATTAGCATTAGCAGCTTTTGTTCTATTAATTTGATGAGGTGGAATTATGAAAATAGCGATTATTGCTCATGATAAAAAGAAAAAAGAAATTATTAAGTTTTGCCAAAAACATGAAAACAAATTAAAGGATCATCAACTATTTGCGACTGGAACAACTGGCCATAAGGTCATGGCCGCAACCGATTTGATTATTCATTGTCATAAAAGTGGTCCCCTAGGCGGAGACCAAGAAATTGGAGCACGTGTCGCCAATGGCGATATAGATATGATTCTCTTCTTTAGAGATCCTTTAACAGCACAACCCCATGAACCTGATGTTCAAGGCCTATTTCGGCTGAGTGATGTGTATAAGATCCCATTAGCCAGCAATATCAATACCGCAGAGTGGTTCTTTAAGTCACTAAAGTAAGGCATCTAATGCCTTTTTTTATCTACTTTAAAATGTAAACCTTTTCATTCATTTTTATTATTTATAATTTTTTTATTTATATTTTTATTTGATATAGTTTGCTGTGATAAATAGGTGGGTTTTCCTTTTTTGAAGGGATATCCTCGTTATCTAAATTTTTAATATTTTTTTTAATTATAAAATGGAAAGGTTTTCTTACAAGAAAATGTCTTCACTTAACCCTTTCTAACATTGCATTTTACCGAAAAAACTGTATAATATGATTAGATTATTATTGAAAGAGGCGGATCAAATGGCAAAGTATTTGATTAAAAGAGTTTTAACCGCATTATTTACACTTTTGGTTATTGCGACCATTACGTTCTTTTTATTAAGAGCAATTCCTGGTGGTCCCTTTACAAGAGAGAAACCATTACCGGATGCGATTATACGGGCTTTAAATGAAAAGTATAACTTAGATGAACCATTGTTCATCCAATACCTTTCTTATATAAAAGGGTTGTTAACTTTTGATTTAGGACCTAGTTATCGAATCTTGGGGTATACTGTAAATGATATTATTATAAGCGGTTTCCCAACCAGTGCATTAATTGGTGGGATTGCATCATTACTAATTGTAGTTATAGGGATTCCGTTAGGAATCGTTTCAGCGTTAAAACAGAATAGTCCTGTTGATTATATGGTTATGTTTATGGCAACACTTGGTGTTACCGTACCTAACTTTATAATTGCAACGCTTATCATTTATATTTTTTCTACACAATTGGGCTGGCTCCCGAGTAATGGAATCAGTAATCCACTTGGATATATTGGTCCTGTTATTGCGTTGATGGGATACTCCTTAAGTTTTGTGTCACGCTTAACACGGTCGAGCATGCTCGAAGTATTAAGACAAGATTACGTCCGCACAGCACGTGCGAATGGTATTAGTGAACGAAAAGTTATTTTCAAACACGCACTGAAAAATGCGTTAATTCCTGTTATTACATATGTAGGACCAATGGTTGCTGCTATATTAACAGGTTCATTTGTTGTGGAAAAAATCTTCGCAATTCCAGGTATTGGTCGTTATTTCGTTCAAGGTGTAACGAATCGTGACTATACAGTAATTATGGGTATGACAGTACTATATTCAGCTTTCTATATCTTTATGATACTATTGGTTGATTTAGCATATTCATGGATTGATCCTCGTATTCGACTTGAAGGAGGTGCTAGATAATGGCCAAATTAAATTTTGATAAAGTTCCTAAAAAGGACAAATTAGATACCGAACAAACACGTAAAAGTCTTACCTATTGGCAAGATGTCTGGCGTCGCTTAAAGAAAAACAAATCAAGTATGGTTGGTCTTGTTGGTGTTGTTATTATTGTGTTACTCGCTGTCGTAGGACCGTGGATTTCACCTTATGATTATTCCGACCAATTATCAGATTATTCGAACTTACCACCACGCTTAGATATTAGAGAAGTTGGCGATACAACCTTCCATGTTACACGGATTTATCGCTTATTAGAATTAGAAGATGGTATTATTGTTGATCGGTATAACGAACTAGAAGTTGATGTCATTAATAAGATTAACTATTATGCCAAAGAAATTGTACTTCCTGCAGACTTAGAGAATACCTCAACGTACCCTCTTCCTGCAACTGAAACATTAGATGCTAATACGTATTACTCAGAATCTTGGGGTATTGCGTTAACAGATGGTGAGTACACATTTGGAGACGATGCTATTTTGGTGACTTATATTCATCCAGATAGTCCGCTTCATAATTTAGAATTTGAAGGAGGCCCTTACGACATATCAGACGCTGTTTACTTCTCTGAACTAACAACGATTGCAAATTATGGTGAGGCTAATGCAGCAGATCAGCAATTTGATATTGATTTAGGTGCTGAAAGTATTGTTGAGAAACTTGATGAAACACAATTTATAGAAGAAATTAGATTTTTTGAAGCAGAAGTTAAATTAAACTATTCTTATGGTCTATTAAATGACAACCTTGTTCCAACAGAGTTTAAAGATGTTGATTATACCATTGAATATAAAGGTGATGAATCGTTATATACAACTGACACCATAGCCAATAAACTATTTTACTTTGGCTCAGATAGTCAAGGACGCGATATCTTAACCCGCGTATTATATGGGGCACGTATCTCGTTAATTGTTGCCCTAATTGCAACCCTTGTTAACTTTATCATCGGTGTGACCTATGGCGCTGTTGCTGGTTATCTTGGTGGTAACTGGGACAATGTAATGATGCGTATTGTTGACATCATTAACTCAATACCACTCGTCTTATGGGTAATTCTACTCATGGTTGTTCTACGGGAGGTCGTTATCGATGTGACAATTGCTGGTAAAAACTATGTCATCTTTAGAGGAACCTCAGGACTTGGTACTATTGCAATTGCCTTAGGAACTGTCTACTGGGTGGCTATGGCACGACTTGTGCGTGGCCAAGTACTTGGTCTAAAGGAACAAGAATTTGTTTTAGTCGCAAGAACAATTGGTGTCTCAAATTATAAAATCATTTCGCGACACTTAATTCCAAATGCACTTGGACCGATCATTGTCTCTATGGCAATGATGATTCCTGCTGCAGTATTTACTGAAGCATTCTTAAGTTTTATCGGACTCGGTGTATCCGCACCACAAGCATCACTTGGAACACTTGCTAACGCCGCACTTAGTGGTTTTCAATCTTATCCATTTAAATTATTCTTCCCCGCTGCTATGATTGCTTTGATGATGTTAGCATTCAACTTCCTTGGCGATGGATTAAGAGATGCACTAGATCCAAGATTGAGAAAAGGTTAGGTGAGAAAAATGAAGAAAAAAGTACTAGAAGTTAAAGGCGTCAAAACATCTTTCTTTACCCATCTTGGAGAAGTTCAAGGGGTACGTGGTATCGATTTCGAATTAAATGAAGGCGAAATTTTAGGTATCGTTGGTGAATCAGGTAGTGGAAAAAGTGTTACCTCACTGAGTATCATGAACCTTGTTGATCATCCAGGAGAAATTAAAGAAGGCCAAATATTGTTCCATCAAGAAGATGGTAAAATAATTGACTTTACAAGTTTATCAAATAGAAAAATGAATGAGTTTCGAGGGAATGAGATTGCGATGATCTTCCAAGATCCAATGACGAGCCTAAACCCTGTTTATAGCATTCAAAACCAAATGATTGAAGTTATTCAACGTCATACTGATTTAAATAAAGAAGAGGCTATTGAACGTGCAAAATCATTATTAGAACAGGTAGGTATCCCTGATCCAGACAGTCAAATTACTGACTATCCTCATCAATTTAGTGGAGGAATGCGTCAACGTGCCTTAATCGCAACTGCAATCTCTTGTAATCCAAGATTATTAATCGCAGATGAACCAACAACTGCACTTGATGTTACAATTCAAGCACAGATTTTAGAATTACTTAAAAAACTTCAAGATGAAATCAATATGTCTATTATCTTAATTACACATGATTTAGGTGTTATTGCTGAAGTTAGTACACACGTTATTGTTATGTATGGCGGAATGATTATGGAAAAAGGAACTGTTAACGATGTTTTCTATAATCCAAAACATCCATACACTGTTGGACTTCATTCGTCTATTCCAAAATCAACAAAAAAAGAAAAAGAACGATTGGTACCAATTGAAGGTAGTCCACCAGATTTAATGGATCCACCTCAAGGGTGTCCATTTAGTCCAAGATGCCCACATGCAATGCAGGTTTGTTTAGAAGATGCTGCACCACTGTTTGAAGTTTCTGACACTCAGAAAGTATCTTGTTGGTTACTCCATGAAGATGCGCCAAAACCTGATGAGATTTTTAAGGGGGCGAAATAAATGGAAAAGAAACCACTATTAGAAGTTAGAAATCTTAAAAAGTTTTTTGATAAAACCAAAGGTTTATTCGCAAGAGAAAAAAAATACTTACATGCTGTAGATGATATTTCGTTTACAATTTATGAGGGCGAAACGTTTGGACTTGTTGGCGAATCAGGATGTGGGAAATCAACAACTGGTCGGACCATAGTAAAATTATATGAACCAACCGATGGCCAAATCATTTTTGATGGTGTTGATCTTGCTTCTATTCCTGAAAAGGATATGTTGCCATATCGACGTAAAATTCAAATGATTTTCCAAGATCCATACGCATCATTAAATGCACGAATGACTGTCACTGACATCATTGCTGAGGGAATTGTCACACATAAATTATTTAAAGATCACGATGACCCAGAAAAAGCAATTCAAGAACGAATTTATGAATTGCTAGAAAGTGTCGGTCTTAAAAAAGAGCATGCATCACGGTATCCTCATGAGTTTTCCGGGGGACAACGCCAAAGAATTGGAATTGCACGGGCATTAGCCGTAAATCCAAAATTGATTATTTGTGATGAACCAATTAGCGCATTAGATGTGTCAATCCAAGCACAAGTCGTTAACATGTTAGAAGATTTTCAAGATGACTTTGGATTAACATATTTATTCATTGCCCATGACTTATCAATGGTAAAATACATTAGTGATCGTATTGGCGTTATGTATCTTGGTAAATTAATGGAAGTCGCAACAAGTGATGTTTTATATGATCGTCCATTACATCCTTATACAAAAGCACTTCTATCAAGTATCCCATTACCAGATCCAGAACATGAAGACAAAGGAAAACGGATTGTGCTTCAAGGTGATGTGCCTTCCCCAATTAATCCAAAAGACCGTTGCCGGTTTGCAACACGTTGTAATTACTCGAAAATTTTAGTTAAAAATGACGATGATGACTTTAGAGATAAAATTGTTGGTAAATTTGCACGTGAGACCGTAATTGATCATGATCAACATCGTGCAGTTGTCGAAGAAAATAAATATATTACCGAAGAAATCGCTGATGGTATTATTGAATTCGGTGTAAAAGAACTTTATATAAACCGTGCAAAATGCTTTAGCAAAGAACCAGAACTGAAAGAATATGAAAAAGAACACTTCGTTGCTTGTCACTTTACAGAAGAAATTGATAAGGGCACTTTAGAGTAACTTTTTTGCCTTTGTAAAACGATTTCATATGAGTGAACATTCAAATATAGTTGCAATTATCACAGTTAAGTGATATTATATTGCATATAATTAAAATAAAAGGAGAGAGGTTATTTAATGAAAAAATTATTATTAGTTGTTGTTTCATTGATGCTTGTCCTCGGACTTTCTGCTTGTGGCGGAAAAGATGAAGGCGACGTATTAAGATGGAACATTGGTGCAGATCCAGCAACTCTAGATCCAGGTTTAAATGGAGCTAGTGATGGTGGAAATGTAATCAACAACACACACGAAGGTCTTGTAAGAGAGATCAACGGTGAAGTATTACCTGGTATCGCTGAAAGCTGGGACGTAAGTGCTGACGGTAAAACTGTTACATTTAACTTACGTGAATCAAACTGGAGCGATGGATCAGCATTAACTGCAGATGACTTTGTTTATTCATGGTTACGCGCAATGGATCCTGCAACTGCTTCAGAGTACAGTTGGATTTGGCATTACACTAACGTAGTTGGAGCTGAAGACTATGTAAATGGTGATGGTACAGCTGCAGAAGTTGGAATTACTGCTGTAGATTCTTACACATTCCAAGTTGAGCTTATCCAACCTACTAACTATTTTGTATCGTTAATGGCATTCTATCATTTCATGCCTGTAAAAGAATCAGCTGTTGATGCTGGTGCTGATGGTACTTGGGCAAAAGATCCTGACGTTTATGTTTCTAATGGTGCATTTGTACTTGAAGAATACAAATTAGGTGAAGGATTAACCCTTGTTAAAAATGATGAATACTGGAACGCTGATGAAGTAGGAATTGACACAATCGAAGCGAAATTTATCGATGACGCATCTACTGCATATGCTTCTTATCAATCTGGTGACTTAGATTTTATTCCAAGTGTACCAACTGATGAAGTAGCTGTATTAATTGCTGAATCAAATGAATTTTATGTCTTCCCATTACTTGGAACTTATTACTATAGTTTCAATATGGATAAAGACGGTAACGGTGTCAACGGAGATGCATTTGATACCAATGGTGATGAAGTAGACGGATTATTTGTTAATCAAAAATTACGTACAGCATTATCTTATTCAATCAACCGTGAAGCAATCACTGAAGCATTAGGTGCTGGACAAGTGCCTGCTGGTGGATTTGTACCTCCAGGATTCTTAGATGATGATGGAAACGACTTCTTTGAAACTGCTGGTATGTACGGAATGGTTGTTGATGATGGTAACTTTGACGAAGCAGTAACATTATTTGAAGAAGCTGCAACTGAATTAGGAATGACTGTTTCAGAATTAATCACTGCTTTAGAAGGAGAAACTTTACTTTATAACACTTCTGAAGGACATCAATTCGTAGCTGAAAAAGTTCAAGAACAATGGGCAAATAACTTAGGATTCACAATCAACCTAGCTAATGAAGAGTGGGCTGTATTCCAAGATACACGCTCAGCTGGTAACTTTGACATCGCTCGTGGTGGATGGTTAACTGACTTTATGGATCCAAGTGGATTATTAAGTATTTTTGAATCAAGTAATGCTTATAATGATCCTAACTATTATAATGACACATTCGATCAATTACTAGCAGATGCTACTGCTGCAACTGATGAGTCTGTTCATTTTGATAAGTTATATGAAGCTCAAGAAGAGTTTATGAATGATATGCCTATTATTCCTGTATATCACTACACTGATACAATGTTAGTATCTGACGTAGTTGTTAACTGGGGACGTAGTGTATTAGGTTCTGTAGACTTTACTAGAACTTCAATCGATCGCGGTTAAACTTAAATTACTGATTTAAACAAACAGGCAACATACAAATGTATGTTGCCTGTTTTTATATTATGTCGGAATTTCTTGTTTCTTAAACAAATAAATTGATAAGTAAGTGATCCCTGTTGTTAGCAAAAGTGTTACAATTACTGTCATTAAAACACCATCTGGAAGCGATTGTGTTGAGATGTATTTAACTGCGTGACTATTTAGAACATTGGGTGAATACATTAGCAAGGTAACTTGTTGAAATGCGCCTATAACAGTAAATAGAATATATCCCAAAAATGTCATGATAATAGCTATGATGTAACTTTTGAAGAGAACACTCATTAACATAGCAATACTCATCAAAAACAGTAGATAGACGAAATATAATATGATTGCCAAGAACCCTTCAATAAAGTAAGTGCCCCCAAACAAAACATATGTATAATAGGTAAAGACACCATAGCCAATCATTAAACTAACAAACAGCAATGATGCAAATGTGATTTGTTTTGATAGCAAATATTTTGTTCTCGACACGGGCTTACTTACGATAAGTGGTAAGAGACCCTTAGTTTTATCTCGTATGAAAATAGAAACGGCGACAAATAAGACGACAAATAGGATAATTTCGTTTAAATCACTTATGTATTGGATATAACTATCTGTTATCACAGGGTCAGGAAATACAAAATCTACACCAGAATCTATCAATAATGTTTCTAAGAGTTCATTCATATACTTAGCCGTCAATGGTGATATAATTGAAAACATCAGCACTAATACTGGAAATACAATGAGTTTCGATGTCCGTTTTAAAAATAGAAAATCATATTTTAAATATTTAATCATGATGTCACCTCTATGAAGACATCTTCAAGCGATGGTAAGTAAGGTAGATACTTTTTGATGATGACATCTTGTTGAATTAAATCAGAAAGTAATTGATTGTCCGTCGTGGATTGTTCTAACTCCACTAAATAACCTTGAGCATGTTTCTTATACCCTTTAACATAGTTTGATCTATTCAAAGCTACTTCTAATTTTTTGTTGTCATTACTTTCGACAATAACCATTGGTTGTATAAAATTTTTCTTAATGTCATCCATCTGTTTAACCAATTTAATTTTACCATGATCGATTAATCCAATACGGTCACTAACTTTTTCAGCATCTTCTAATATATGTGTTGAATAAAAAATTGTTTTCTTACCTTTTAGTTTTTTAATAATTTCTAAAACATCTTTTCGACCAAGGGGATCAAGCGCACTTGTTGGTTCGTCCATAATCAATATTTCAGGATCATGAATCAATGCTTGCGCTATGGCTAAGCGTTGTTTCATCCCTCTTGAAAATGAACCAATCTGTTTACTGATTTGTTCTAGTCCAACAAATGACAACGTTTCTTCGATTTTTTGATTTGAATACGACTGATCAAACATATCGCCTGTAAATGTTAGATACTCACTAGCATTTAGATAGTGTGGAAAGATTGGCACATCTGGTACATATCCAATTAATTTCTTATACGCAACATTTTGAGGTGAGATTGTATTTCCCTTAATTATGATATCACCTTCAGATGCTTTAAGCATTGATAAAACTAAATTAATTGTCGTTGTCTTTCCTGCACCGTTTTTCCCAATAAATCCAAAAACTTCTCCCTCATTTATGCATAAATTAATATGATCAAGTGCTAGAAAATCTCCATAATATTTTGTTAAGTTTCTTAGTTCAATAACTGGATTCATTGGCTTCTCCCAAACAATAGGTAAATAAGTCCCCCAAAATTGACAAGTACAGAAATTAATATCCATACCGTTTTGTTGTTATTAATTGTCACAATCCGGTTAGGTTTAACAATATCAACAATAGCATAAATTCGGATACTTAAATCGATTAAGATTAGTGGTATTAATAATGGTAATAAATCAATAATTGTTTCTAAGCCTTCCATTTGTTATCCTCCTAAAGTCCTTCTCGGACATGTTTTTTAGTCATTTCTGTAAAAAAATAATTTCACACCTAAGAATGTTTTTAGCATAGTTGAAATATCTTTTCAACTATGCTTGATAAGCACTGTCGATCCTTTAACATACCATAATACTTGTGATATTTCTTCATCTGGACAATAATCAGTGTAATTAATTCTTTTCAGAAACCATGGTCGTCTCCTCTTTTTCTTTCTATCATCATTATACATTTGTCTTATTTATTATTCAATACAATTAATTAGAGATATTAAAAGTACTAAAAAAAGATATTGGCTTAATCTGAAATAGTAAGATGTTAGTAGACACATAAAAGAATGTGTTTATTAACATCTTTTTGTATACTAAAAGTAGGAGGTGAAAGTGATGAGCAAACAAGGAAGACCAAAAGGTGGTAGAAACAAGGAATGGACGACAGAAG
>JAIPGE010000011.1 GCA_021736285.1 Candidatus Izemoplasma sp. | reverse complement strand
TGGTGTATTTGAAGACTATGTTGAACGCGTCATGAAAAATCCAGACGTTTCAAAACTTCCAATGACCGCTTTAGAAGGACCAGAAAAATTTTTAAACAAGTTTAAAAACTACGTTAGATTAATTAATAATCGCTACGATAAAATGACCAAATACCATAAACGTTTTATGCTGTATCTCAGACTTCTATTTGTGTTGAGTCTCCTCGCGACAATTGGCTTTGTTGCGCTTGGAATACTGACTGAAGGGGGCACAATGTAATGTTGAAAAAGAAAAATAAAACAGTCGATAAATCATATGAATTCAAATGGACAGATGTCGATAATGAAACATGCGACATTGATCTTGAGAGTAATAATGACAAACCAGATCTTGATCAATTTTTTGAAGAAGATCCATCTTTAAGGAAACAAAAGAAAACACGTAAGCAAAAAAAACAAAAACAACAAAAAGAAGAGCGAGAATCAAAAAAGCAACAAGCAATGACAAGTGGTGTCGGAAAGCGCAAATATCGTTTGAAAAGGAAGAAATTTAAAAAAGTAGAAGATATTATCGAATACATAAATAATCATTATCTAGATAGTGATGATATTGCAAGAGAATTATTAGAAGATAAGTTTTTCTATGGCTTTTTAGAAAAGAAAAATTCTAGACTTTATGAAGAAAGTCTCGCTATCTTAAATGTGGTTAAAGAAAAAATTGAGAAAAAATGATTTTCTCATTTTTTTCTTAGATAAGTTTGTGTTACACTAAATATAGATTGATTTTAGAGGTGAAAGTAATGGAAATGAACAATTTTGTCAACACCATCATCGAAGAAGATATTAAGAATAAAAAACATGATAAAGCAATTACACGATTTCCACCAGAGCCAAATGGTTTTTTACATTTAGGGCATGCTAGAGCAATTATCACCAATTATTTTATGGCCAAAAATCATGGTGGATATTTTAACTTGCGCTTTGATGATACCAACCCAACCAGAGAAGATATTTCTTTTGTGAACGCCATTAAAGAAGATATAAAATGGTTAGGATGTGATTGGGAAAATGAATTATATGCCAGTGACTATTTTGATGAAATGTATGAACGCGCACTACTTTTAATAGCACGTGGAAAAGCCTATGTTGATGACTCAACCAGTGAGCAAATTAAAGTGGACCGAGGCGATTTAACTACGGCTGGTGAAAACAGTCCATATCGGAACCGTTCTGTTGAGGAAAATAAAGCGTTATTTACAAATATGAAAGCAGGCAACTATCCTGACGGTTCAAAAGTATTAAGAGCAAAGATTGATATGGCAAGTCCAAATATGAACATGCGGGATCCGATTCTTTATCGTATTCAACGCGTAACACATCACCGGACAGGTGATAAGTGGTGTATTTATCCAATGTATGATTATGCCCATCCATTAGAGGACGCAATTGAAGGGATTACACATAGTTTGTGTAGTCTGGAATTTGAAGATCATCGTCCACTTTATGATTGGGTAGTTAAACATTGTGAAATGCAAAATGTTCCTCGCCAAATTGAGTTTGGAAAATTGTATATACGTAATGCGGTAACTGGAAAACGCTATATCAAGCAACTCGTTGATAAAAACGCAGTGATAGGATGGGACGATCCACGTCTCATTACTTTAAGCGGATTAAGACGAAAAGGTATCCCACCCAAAGCAATTCATGAATTTATTAATGCACTTGGCCTTCCTAAAAGTCAAGGAGAGACCGATATTGAAATGCTTGAACAGTTTGTTCGAGAAACATTACGGTTTGATGCGAATCGAACTAACGCTGTCACAGAGCCCTTATTATTAGAAATTGATAACTATCCAGAAGATAAAATTGAATATTTAGATGTCGAAAATAACCGTGATAATCCAGACTTAGGATCGCGTAAAATTCCTTTTAGCAAATACGTATATATTGAACAAGAAGATTTCTTAGAACACAAGCCAAATAAAAAATGGCGCAGATTATCGTTAGGTGTTGAAGTAAGGTTAATGCATGCGTATTTTGTTAAAGCCAATAAAGTGATTAAAGATGACGATGGGAATATTGTTAAAGTCCATTGTACATATGATGTGAATACAAAAAGCGGATCTGGGTTTAAAGATCGTAAACCAAATGGCAATATTCATTTTGTTGATGCATCACATAATAAAGAAGCTGAATTTCGTTTATTTGATACCTTAATTACAGATTTTGAAAATGAGGATATCCCATTTTATGAAAAGATTAATCCCGATTCATTCATCGTTAAAAAAGGGTATGTTGAAGAAAACATGGTATCTAATGTAGGAGAAAGTTTCCAATTTACTCGCAACGGGTATTACACAATTGATCCCGATTCAACAGATGATTTACTTGTATTTAACCGCACAGTCTCCTTACGTTCATCCTACAAAGTGAAAAAATAGAATGCAAGCTTTTACCGAAGATGTATTACACATTATCAAAAGCATCCCTTCAGGGATGGTTATGACATATGGTCAAATTGCAGCTTTGGCAGACAATCCCCGTGGTGCACGGCAAGTCAGTCGTATTTTACATGGGATGAGTGAATCTCATCAATTGCCCTGGCATCGCGTAATCAATAGCCAAGGTAAAATATCTTTAACAGGAGAGATGGGAAATCGCCAACGTGGGTTGTTAAGACAAGAGGGTATTCAATTTAAAGACAATACCATTTCGTTACATAAATATCAGTTTCATTTAACATAAATTTCTGATTAAAGCACTATTAAAATAGTGCTTTTTTTGATATACTTTTTACAGGTGATTTAATGCATAAATTATTACAGGGCTTAAATGAAAAGCAAAAAGAAGCCGTCTTAAAAACAGAAGGACCAGTTATGGCAATTGCTGGCGCAGGTAGTGGAAAAACAAGCGTTCTTACTAAAAGAATTGCTTATTTAATCTATGAGAAAAATATTCCGATTCAAAACATATTAGCGATTACATTTACCAACAAAGCTGCAGAAGAGATGAAAGATCGTATCTATGAAGCGATAGGGATTTATTCTAGAGAAATGTGGATTTCAACATTTCATTCGATGTGTGCACGGATTTTAAGAGAACATATTGATCGATTGGGATATGATCGGCATTTTCAAATTATTGATGATGATGACACGAAGCAGTTGGTAAAAAACTTACTTAAAAAACAAAATATTGATGTTAAATTGTTTTCACCAAAAACAATTCGCGATATGGTCTTAAAAGCAAAACAAGACAATGCTTACCTCGATGGAATTGAAATGCCACTCAAAGACGTTGTCGCAACGACAAAAGAAAAGTATGTGGCTTATTTAGAAGAGAGCAATCTCGTTGATTTTGATGATCTGTTATTATTAACAACCCGATTATTAAAAGAACATGACGATATCAAAGCATATTATCATGATCTTTTTCAATATATTTTGGTAGATGAGTTTCAGGATACCAATGACATCCAATATGATCTTGTAAAAACATTAACCAATAAAGATGAAAACATTTTTATTGTTGGCGATGAAGATCAAAGCATTTATGCGTTTCGCGGGGCAAACATAAAAAATATCCAACGATTTAAAAAAGAATTCAGCCATCCGCATATTGTTTTATTGGAACAAAATTATCGTTCAACAAATACGATTTTAAATGCGGCTAATGCAATTATAAAACACAATCAATCACGGATTCCGAAAAACCTCTTTTCAACCAAAGGAGAGGGTGAAAAGATCATTCACTATAAAGGACCGACAGCTCGTGACGAGGTTGAATATATCGCAATGACAATTTTAAAACATGTACAAAAAGGGTATGATTATAATGATTTTGCAGTGTTATACCGTGCAAACAGTACATCAAGACAATTTGAAGAAGTTTTTATGCAAAAACAAATGCCATATAAATTATTTGGAAATACCAGTTTTTTTAAACGAAAAGAAATTAAAGATTTCACAGCTTATTTAAGATATCTCATCAATCCTGATGATGCGTTTAGTTTTTTACGTATTATAAGTGTTCCAAGACGTGGTATTGGCGCAAAAACTGTTGAAAAGATTATGGATTATGCAGGGGAACAATCGCTTGCTTTAAGCGATGCGCTAAACCAAGCGGATAATTATCTATCTACACGTCAAGCCAATAATATTGAAGAATTTGTGACAATGGTGAACTCGTTACAACAGAAACTAACGGATGAACCAATTGATAACATTATCGATGCATTATTAAATGATACTGGGTATGTTGAAATGTTAAAAAAAGATGATAAGGGCGATGTACGCTATGAAAATATTCTAGAACTTAAGACCTTATTACATGAAAGTAGTGAGACGTACAAAGAATTTAATAAAACAGAACAACTGTCATTTGTACTTGAAGATATTGCTTTAAAAAGTGAAGAAACCAAAGAAGATGTTGAAGATGGTGTGACGTTATGTACCTTACATTCTGCAAAAGGTCTTGAGTTTCGTGTTGTGTTTATTGTTGCTTTAGAAACAGGGATGTTCCCACTACATCAAAGTATGAGTGATGCAAGAGCCCTCGAAGAAGAACGGCGACTGATGTATGTTGGCGTGACTCGAGCCAAAGAGCGATTGTATCTAACAAACGCAAGTGTAAGACAAACCTACGGCCAAACCAATCAAAATATGGATAGTCCTTTTTTAAGAGAAATTCCTGAGGATTACCTGGACTATGAAGGATATGTTCAAAAGCGTACCTATTATCAACAATCTGATCGAAGTCACATAAAAGCAAAAGAACAATTTATTGCGAAACGTAAAGAAACATTAAAGACATATACCGAAAACACATTAAACAAAGGGGATAAAGTAATCCACGATACATTTGGAGATGGCGTTGTTGTGAGTGTGGCTGGAAAACAATGTGTCATTGCTTTTAGTCATGGTGTCGGTATTAAAAAGTTATTAAAAGACCATCCAGCAATCAAGAAAAAATAAGTCTAATGTGGTATACTATAAGTAATTGGAAGTGATGATATGAACGTTAAAAAACGTATTGATGAATTAATAGAACAACTTAAAGCATATAACTATGAATACTATACAAAGGATAATCCAAGTGTTACCGATCAAGAATACGATGCTTTAATGAATGAATTGGTTCAACTAGAAAGATTATATCCTGAGTTAAAACGTGAAGATTCTCCAACAATGCGAATTGGGGATACTGTTTTAGATGCGTTTGAGAAAGTAACACATGATATACCAATGATGAGTTTGAGTAATGCATTTAATGAAGCGGATTTACGTGCATTCGATGAGCGCATTCAAAAAGCTGTTGGAAAACAAATGTATACTGTAGAGTTAAAAATCGATGGACTCGCAGGCACACTTCATTATAACGAAACGGGTACCTTAACTTTGGGGGCAACCCGGGGAAATGGAACCGTTGGGGAAAACATCACAACTAATGTGAAAACGATTCGCTCTGTCCCACTAACCATTGATTACCATCAACCACTTGAAGTACGTGGTGAAATTTTTATGTCAAAACACTCATTTGAAAAAGCCAATAAAAGAAGACAAGAAGAAGAAAAAACACCATTCATGAATCCGCGTAACGCAGCAAGTGGGAGTGTTCGCCAATTAGATAGTAAAATCGCTGCTAAACGCGCTTTAGACATGTTTATATATAGTGTAATGGATCCGATCGATCATGGCTTAGATAGTCATTATGATGCACTCATGTTTACCAAAGCATTGGGATTTCATGTCAATCCAATGACAAAACGGCTTAATACCATAGATGAAGTAATTGATTTTATTAATGAGATGACAGAAAAACGTCATCACCTTTCTTATGAAATTGATGGCATCGTTGTTAAAGTTGATGATATCACTTGTTATGACAAAATCGGTGTTACCGCAAAAAGCCCAAAATGGGCAATTGCGTATAAGTTTCCAGCAGAGGAAGTTCGAACGCAAATCAAAGATATCGTTTTTCAAGTCGGACGCACAGGACAAATTACACCAGTTGCTCAATTAAACCCTGTCTTAGTTCAAGGCAGTATGGTTGCGCGAGCAACATTACATAATGAAGATTACATTAAAGAAAAGGATATCCGTCAATACGACACAGTTCTTATTCAAAAGGCCGGAGATATTATACCAGAAGTTGTGCGTGTTATTAAAGAACGACGGACAGGACAAACCAAACCATTTGAAATGATTTCGCAGTGTCCGGTATGCCATGAACCGATTAAACGCAATGAAAGTGAATCCGCATATTTCTGCGTTAATCCGAACTGTGATGCTAAAAAAATGAATGGACTCATTCATTTTGTTTCTCGTGATGCGATGAACATTGATGGTCTTGGTGCCCGGATTATTGAACAATTTTATAACGATGGGTTGGTTCAAACCATACCCGATATTTATCGATTAGAAACACATCAAGCAGACTTAATATTAAAAGAAGGATTTGGCCAAAAAAGTATTGAGAAATTACTAACTAGTATAGAAAACAGTAAAGACAATAATCTTGATGTTTTATTGTTTGGACTAGGCATTCGCCATGTTGGTGCAAAAGTATCAAAGATCTTAGCAAATGAATTACAAACAATTGAGGCCTTCTTCACGGTTGATGAATCAACCCTAACAGCCATTGATGAAATTGGTGAGGTTATTGCAAAAAGTGTTGTTAATTATTTTAGTCAAACAGCACATCGTGATATGATAGAAACGTTACAAGAACTCGGTGTGAACACAACGTATCACACCAGTAAACAACAAATAAAAGAACAGTTTAAAGATAAAACATTCGTCTTAACAGGTAAACTAGAACTTTATACGCGTAAAGAAGCAAAATCACTAATTGAATCATTTGGTGGTAAGGTGACATCATCTGTCAGCAATAACACCGATGTTTTGGTAGCGGGTAAAGAAGCGGGCAGTAAATTGAATAAAGCCCAACAATTAGATGTTAATGTTATTGATGAAGCTACCTTTAAAACATGGATTGATTAGGTGAAAGTATGTTAAACAACATTATTATAAAAGGCGCAAAAGAAAACAATTTAAAAAATATTGATTTGTCTATTCCCAAAAATAAATTGATTATAATGACTGGGTTAAGCGGTAGTGGAAAATCTTCTTTAGCGTTTGATACCATTTATCGTGAAGGACAACGGCGATATGTCGAAAGTCTTAGCGCATATGCAAGACAGTTTTTGGGTAATATGGAAAAGCCAGATGTAGAAAGCATTGAAGGGTTAAGTCCGGCAATTAGTATAGATCAAAAAACAACATCAAAAAACCCGCGAAGTACAGTTGGGACAGTCACTGAAATCTATGATTATTTAAGATTACTATATGCACGGATTGGAAGACCAATATGTCCAACCCATGGGATTGAGATTACAGGCCAATCAATTGAAGAAATGACAGATAAAGTCCTTGGTGTCGCTGAAGGCAGATGCATCATTTTAGCGCCTCTTGCAAAAGAACGTAAAGGAACCCACATGAAACTCTTTGACAATTTAAAAAAAGAAGGGTTTGTACGGGTCCGGGTGAATGGCGAAGTAATGGACTTAGAAGATGATATTAACCTTGAAAAAAACAAACGGCATACGATTGAAGTTGTTATTGATCGTTTAAAAATACGCAAAGGTGTCAGAAGTCGATTGTTTGATTCATTAGAGATTGCCGCTATGCAAGGTAAAGGCAAAGTCATAGTATTAATCAATGATGAAGAACATGTTTTTAGTGAACACTATGCCTGTCCTAAGTGTGACTTTAGTATTGGTGACCTTGAACCAAGATTATTTTCTTTCAATGCACCTTATGGCGCGTGTGAAGAGTGTTCTGGATTGGGTCATAAACGTAAAATTGATCCGGATTTATTGATTCCTGATAAAACAAAATCATTGGAAGAAGGCGCTATTAAGGGGTGGCAAAACACAGATACCTATGGTTTTGCAAAAATACGTCAAATCGCAGAATATTACGATATTAATTTGACAACGCCAATTAAAGATATGAAAGAAAAAGATCTTAATATCTTTTTGTATGGTACCAAAGAAACAATTGAATTTGAATTTGGTAAAAAAGATAAAGGATATCGCCATGTCAATAAAGAGAAATATGAAGGTATCATTCCGAACTTAGAACGGCGCTATACCGAAACATCATCGCGCTTTATGCGTGACTGGATTGAAGGGTTAATGGCTGAAATAACCTGTCCGGTTTGTCATGGAAAAAAACTTAATGATAAAGCACTTAGTGTTAAAATAGAAGGATTGGATATTTCAGAATTAACAGATTACAGTGTCAAAGATATTATTCAGTTTTTTAAAACTGTTACCTTAAGTGAGCAAGAAACACAAATTAGTGAAATGGTTCTAAAAGAAATCATTGAACGCTTAACATTTTTAGAAAATGTCGGGCTTAATTATTTAACATTATCTCGACAAGCCGCAACATTAAGTGGTGGCGAGAGTCAGCGGATCCGCCTTGCGACACAAATTGGATCACAACTAACAGGTGTGTTGTATGTGCTTGATGAACCTAGTATTGGGTTACATCAACGCGATAATATGAAATTGATTCATACGCTTAAAAAGATGCGTGATTTAGGTAATACATTGATTGTTGTAGAACACGATGAAGAAACGATGGCTGAAGCTGATCAAATCATTGATATTGGACCACGCGCTGGACTTCATGGTGGTTATGTTACTTTTCAAGGTACTTATGATGATATTTTGAAAGATCCTGAAAGCATCACGGGTAAATATTTATCAAAACGTTTGAAAATTGATGTTCCAAAGAAACGACGACGTCCGGATAAAGGACTGATCAAGATTATTGGTGCAAGACAAAATAATTTAAAAAACATTGATGTTGATGTTCCAAAGGGACTGTTAAATGTTGTGACAGGTGTCAGTGGTAGTGGAAAATCCAGTCTAATCAATGAATGTTTATATAAAGGGTTATCTAATAAAATCTATCGCAAAAAACAACAACAAGGAGATTTTGATGCCTTAGATGGCGTTGATGATTTTGAAAAAATCATCAACATTGATCAATCTCCTATTGGACGGACGCCACGCAGTAACCCCGCAACCTATACGAAAGTATTTGATGATATTAGAGATATTTATGCAATGACAAATGAAGCTAAGAAACGTGGGTATAAAAAAGGACGGTTTAGTTTTAATGTCAAAGGTGGTCGTTGTGAAACATGTCGTGGCGATGGCTTAATTAAAATTGAGATGCATTTTTTACCGGATGTTTATGTACCTTGTGAAGTGTGTCATGGTGCACGGTATAATAAAGAAACATTAGAAGTAAAATATAAAGGCAAAACAATTAGTGATGTGTTAGACATGACAATTGAAGAAGCCAGTGAGTTTTTCAAAAACATACCTAAAGCGAATAAAAAACTCAATACCCTTGTCAATGTTGGACTTGGTTATTTAAAAATTGGCCAACCAGCAACAGAATTAAGTGGTGGAGAAGCACAACGGGTGAAACTGGCAAGAGAATTGCACAAACGGATTACAAGTAATACCTTATATATTCTTGATGAGCCAACCACAGGACTCCATTCTGATGATGTGAAACGATTACTAAAAGTCATTAATCACATTGTTGATAAAGGCGCAACTGTTGTCATTATTGAACATAATTTAGATGTTATTAAAGTTGCGGATCATATTATCGACCTTGGACCTGAAGGTGGCGATTTAGGTGGTACTGTGATCGCCACAGGAACTCCCGAACATATTGTCACTGTGAAAGACAGTTATACAGGAATGTATTTGAAAAAAGTGTTGAGGTGATAAAAATGGACAAAGAACCTAACCATGATGATGAATCAAAAAGCACCAAAGATAAAGAAGAAAATAAAGAACCGAACGATACATCATCTGAAGATAAACCTTCTAAAGAAAACTTAGAAGAAGATTTAAAGCGGATTATGGATGAACTAAAAAAACAAGAAAAGACCAATAAAAAAGGACCCAAAAAACAAATTCTAGCAATAGAATTTGGTGGTGTATACCATACAAATCAAATCGTTAATTTTATGTTTAGTTATTTATTAAATATGACACTCATTTTTTTAGTGATTGAAGTATTTGGCTTTGCCGTTTATGATTCAATGACGACATTATTATTCGTGGGATTAACTTTTAGTGCGGTTGAAGCCTTATTTCGAATGTATATCTTTAGCCATCACTTTAAGTTGATTTTAAGAACATTTGGCACAATTTTTTATTTTGGATATGTTCTTATTTTTTATATCATTGATGATTACTTATTCATTGAATCGTTTCGGTTTATTAATGAAACATTACTTGTCTTTTTCGTTTTAATTTTTGCGGTATTACGGTATAGTATAGGTGTATTAATAAAGCGATACTTAAGACAAGGTCTAAGAAGGTGACAAAATGTTAACAGTACAAGACATTATTAATGATCATAAACTAGATTTACAAAGTGGCGAAAGCGGACTCCAAAACGAAGTCACACGATCCCAAGTATCTCGCCCTGGGATTGAGCTTGCTGGTTTGTTTGATTTCTATGAGTTTGATCGCATTCAAGTATTTGGTTCAAAAGAAGTCACATTCTTTTGGTGGCTATCAGAAAGTGATCAAGAAATACGCGTCGATATGTTGTTTCAAAAACGGCCGCCGATGTTTATTTTTTCGAAAAATACAGAGATTCCTGAAATTTTTATTCGAAAAGGCAATGATTATAATATTCCAATATGTCATAGTAAGAATAAAACCAGTGCCTTAATTAGTAGTCTGTTTGAATATTTAAACAGCCAGCTGGCAGAACGCATAAGTGTACATGGCACCCTTGTCGATATTAGTGGTGTGGGGGTACTCATACGTGGGAAAAGCGGTCTTGGTAAGAGTGAGGTTGCATTAGAACTTGTTCGTCGGGGCCATCAATTGGTAGCAGATGACCGTGTTGATATGTACCAACGTGAACCCGGGATAGTTGTTGGGGAAGCACCAGAGATGTTACGAAAGTATTTAGAGATACGTGGGATTGGGATTGTTAATATTGTAAAATTGTATGGCGTAAAAGCATTTAAAGAGAACAAAAAAATAATGCTTGTCATTGATTTAGAAAAATGGAATGAGAAAAATTCTTATGATCGTCTCGGATTAGATAGTACCACAATTACTTTCTTTGATACTGAGATTTCACATGTCATCTTACCGATATCAGAAGGACGGAATGTGGCTTCACTTGTTGAAGTTGCCGCAGTCAATACCAGATTAAAATATTTAGGTGAAAACTCAGCAAAAGAATTCGCTGAAGCAGTCAAAGAGAACCTATCAAAATTACAGAAAGAAAGTGAAGATAAATGACACATATCTATGACCCAATTAGTAACATTTTGTTTGATTTAGGATTTATAACATGGTACAAATATAGCTTTATGATTATGTTAGGAATTGTACTAGCTGTGATTCTTGGCTTACGTGAAGGGAAGAAACTCGGTATTACCGCAGATGATATTTTAGATGGCGTATTGATTATTGTTCCGCTTTCAATTATTGGGACACGATTATGGTATGTTGTCTTTGAATGGGAACGATATGCTTGGGATATTATTGCTATATTTCGCATTACTGATGGTGGTTTAGCCATCCATGGGGGATTTTTTACAGCGTTTATCAGTGCTTATTTTTATACCAAACATAAAGGCATCAACCTACTTAGTGCATTTGATATTATGGTCCCAGGATTTCTTATTGCCCAAGCATCAGGTCGATGGGGGAATTTCTTTAATCAAGAGGCTCATGGCGGACCAATCGGTGGGTTTAATGGCGATCAACCAGCTTTAAGTTTAGATGAACAGCGTACCTTCTTATCAAAAACATTACGCTTACCAGATTTTATCACCAACAATATGTTAATTCAAACAGAAGCTGGTGAACCTGGACATCTTGGCACACTGATTGAAGGAGCAAGGGACTTTCAAACCTATAATTACTATCATCCAACATTTTTATATGAATCATTATGGAATATTTTAGGCTTTGGTATTGTCTTAATTGTCCGTCGCACGAAATGGTTACGACGCGGTGAACTTTTGGCTTTTTACCTCATTTGGTATTCAATCGGTCGTTACTTTATTGAAGCGATGCGAACTGATAGTTTATATGTTGGAGATACAGGGATTAGAACAGCACAATTAATTTCTATCATAATGATATTGGGTGGCATTGGATATTTGATTTATAGTCGATTCGTATTAAAGCCAATGTACTATCTAGATGTTATAAAGCAAAATACTGAACAAATAGATGAAGAAGCGTTATAATTAAAAATCGAGAGGTGAGAATTAATGGAAAAATTTGATGTAGTTATTATTGGAGCTGGACCAGGCGGAATGACTGCGGCTATTTATACACAACGTGCGAACTTAAAAACGGTTATGTTAGAAAAAGGCGCACCAGGTGGTAAAATGATGACAACTTGGGAGATTGAAAACTATACCGGAACAGGAAAAATAACAGGATTTGAATTGTCTGAAAAGATGTTTAACCATACACAAGAACTTGGTGTGGATTATCGTTATGGCGATATCACAAACATTGTTGATAAAGGCGATGTTAAAGAAGTTCATACAACATCTGGAGAAGTGTATGAAACCAAAGCGGTTATTATCGCATCAGGAACAAATCCAAGAACAACAGGCGCACCGGGCGAAGCTGAATTAAGTGGAAAAGGTGTTAGCTATTGTGCAATCTGTGATGGGGCATTCTTTAAAGACACAGATATCGTTGTTGTTGGTGGTGGCAACAGCGCGATTGAAGAGGCTGTTTATCTATCAAAAACAGTGAAACATATTACAGTGGTAAATATTTTACCGGATCTTCAAGCAGATGCAAAATCCATTGAAGAAGCAAAAGAAACAGGTAAGATGGACTATCGATTAGGACATGAAATTGTGTCATTTAATGGTGATGAGAAACTAAAAAGTGTTACAATTCGCGATGTTGAAACTAAAAAAGAAGAGACATTAGAAGTTGAAGGTGCATTTATCTTTATTGGGAGTGTTCCAGAAGCATCATTTGTTAAAGACTTAAATATCCAAAATAAATGGGGATATATCGAGGTCGATGATCATATGATGACAAAAGTACCTGGCGTGTTCGCAATTGGTGATGTAATCGATAAAGAACTTCGGCAAATTATTACTGCGGCCGCAGATGGAACCATCGCAGCGGTTCAAATCTCAAATTATATTAAACGATTAGATAAAAAGCAAAAAGCATAAAAATAATAGTCACAACTTGATTGTGACTTTTTTATAGCATAAAGACCAAAGTCATTTTGATTTCATAGACATCATTTTCTATGCGTGTTATAATGGGTTATCAAAAGTTGAGTGTGATAATATGAGTTTTGCGTCAGATGTGAAAAGTGAATTATTAAATGTGAAGAGTAAACTGTGTTGTCAACTAGCAGAATTGGCTGCATTACTTCGTATCAATGGTGATTTAACCATTTCTAGCGAAGGAATTCGAATTGAATTTCACACAACCAATATTGGTGTTGCAAGACATGTTGTTGAACGTGTTAAGCAATTATATAAAGTTGATGTTGAACTGCTCTCCAAAAAACAAATGAAATTAAATAAACATGATATCTATATTATTAAAATTATCCATAAAACCAATACAATTGTCCATGAATGTGCATTAATGGATGATTATGAAGATATCTTAAAAGATCCATTACTGATAAAAGATTGTTGTAAGAAGGCTTACTTAAGAGGGGCGTTTTTAGCATCGGGATCCATTAACTCACCCCGTTCATCAAGTTATCATTTAGAAATTCACACAAGCGATGAGAATCATGCGATTGGAATTATGAATTTGTTTAATCATTTTGAATTGAACGCAAAATACGTTGTACGTAAAAATGGATATATTGCTTATATTAAAGAATCTGAACGAATTTCCGATTTTTTACGCTTAAGCGGTGCAATAAACGCCTTATTCACTTATGAAGACGAACGGATAAAGCGTGATTTTGTCAATTCAATTACACGTGTGATGAATATGGATATTGCCAATCAAAATAAAACATTAGAAGCTGCCAATAAACAATTAAAAAGTATTAGTATTTTAGAAAACACATTGGATATTAAAACACTAAATAGAAGTGTACAAGAAGCAATTGAACTAAGAAAAGCTTACCCTGAATCATCGTTAAAAGAGTTGTCAGAGTATAGTGAAGGATTGTTTGGAAAACCGATAAGTAAATCAGCCTTAAATCATCGTTTTCGTAATATCAATGAACTGGCTGATGATATTATGGAGGAAATGAATTATGAATAATGTTGGGATTGATTTGGTTGAATTTGAAGAAATTAAAGAACGGATCAGTGATAAGTTTATCGAACGGATTTTAAGTAATGATGAACTTGAAATCTATAATAAGATAACTCAAACACAACGCAAATTGGCTTTTTTAGCCGGACGTTTTGCAGCTAAGGAAGCTTATACAAAAGCCTATAAGACATTTGATGATGAATTAAATTTTAAAGATGTATCAATCTTAAATGATCGTTTTGGTGCCCCCTATATTAAAAGCAAATATCATCCTGAAGATACCTTGACACTGAGTATTTCACACTCAAGACATTACGCAGTAGCTATTTGTATAAAAGAAAATGACGAATAATCGTCATTTTTTTATATATTCTTTGATTTCACCGCTTCGATAAGCTTCTAATAAAACGGTTAAGTCATTTATGTCAGCCTTAATCTTTTTACCTTTATCGGTGTTATATATATACTCTCGTTCCAAATTGATGTCTTCTGCTTGAAGTAAACTGATGATATCTGTCTCTTTTTCGATTAATGTTTCGACACTTGGGAAACGTTCATGGGAGATTAAAAAGAGTTTGTATGAATCAGCGATTAATGTATAACCACCAATCCCTATTTTTTCTTTATATTGTGAGCTCATGCCGCCATCGATGGCATAAATTCTACCGTTTGCTTTGACAGGACTCTCGCCATTTGAGATGTCTGTGGGGACATGGCCATTAATAATTTTAGAATGATTATAATCAATATTAAATTCATTATAAATGTTCTTTAATATCGTTTCATCTTCCCGTAAATGAAAATAATTATTCATCGGTTCTTGATGTGCGTTTTTATCTGAAATTAAGTACCGCTCAAAGGTCTTCATCTGTGTTTTACCAAAAAGTGGTGAATTTTTGCCTTGCCATAAGAAAATAAAATAATCTTTATCGGCGTTTTCTTTTTGATATCGGTTTAGATATGCTTTACGGATTTTTTGTTCTAATGTGTCAAGTAAGGACTTTCCTTTAACAAGTGTATCATCTATCATCATTGATGCGAAGTGACCGTCTTCATCTAACGGAATACAGCCATGGAATAAGAGATTATTATTATATTTTAAATACATCTGTCCTTTTTGAAAGAGAAATCTAACATGATTTTGTAGGAGATCATTATTCAAAAAGGCATTTTTTAGTTGTTTTAAGACAGTTTCTTCTTGTGGGGTCAACTGATAAGGGTGTTCGGGATCAATTGTTGGGAAATGTGTATCTTTTAATGCGTATGTATGGTCATTAAGTGTGACAGTACCGTTAGTATAATTAATATGATGTAAATGGCAATGGTCTTCTAAATGAAAGTGAGGATTGCGCTGAAAAACCAAGTGCTCTAATTTAAACTGCATAATGGTAATGGCCTTATGTATTTTAGCAACAAGGGCTTTTTTATCATCATCTATGGTGTGTTGTGTTTTTGGGATAAAGTTGTCACAGGCATCATCATAATACGTTTTATTCGCAAATGAAGCCAGTGGGAGTAAGTTGATGCCATATCCTTCTTCTAAGGTATCTAAAGTATTGTATTTAGCGCTATTACGTAACACGTTACAAATTGCAAGGCGACTACCCGAAGCTGCGCCCATCCATAATACGTCATGGTTTCCCCATTCAATATCTAATGAGTGATATTTCATCATTTTATCAAGGACAAGATGTGCTGCTGGTCCGCGATCAAAGATATCACCAACCACATGCAGCCGATCAATTGTTAAGCGCTGAATAAAATAGGATAACTCGATAAGGAAGTTTTGTTCACGATTGGTTTTAAATATGGCATCTAGTATCGCATTGTAATAGTTTGCTTTATCTTTAATATGTGTGCTTTCAAATAAAAGTTCTTGAATAATATAAGCAAATGGTGCAGGAAGTGTTTTACGAATTTTGCTTTTGGTATATTTTTGGCTCATTGTTTTTGATAATGCAATGCAATCAAGCAGTTTTTGTCGAATGAACTGTTTATAATCTTGATTTGGAAGACGGTCTTGATATTTTTTTAACATTTGTTTGGGATAATACACAAAAAAGGCCAGTT
>JAIPGE010000010.1 GCA_021736285.1 Candidatus Izemoplasma sp. | reverse complement strand
TTATTAATAGTTTTTCCACATCTTTTTTAACATTATTATCCATTTCCATTTCATTATTTATTTTTTCTACAGAATGCATAACAGTTGAATGGTCTCTATTGTTGAAAAAAGCACCTATTTTTTTATATGGTAAATCAAATGATTTTTTTATGAGATACATGCTGATTTGTCTTGGAAAAACATACTTAGCAGACCGTTTTCTTGATGTCATATCACTTGTGCTTATGCGATAGTAATCACTTACAACACTCATAATATTTTTAATTTTATGATCAGTAACGCCATTGCTTTTCACTTTTGGTTTTATTAATGTTTCTAAGGAAGCTTCGGCATTTTTCACAGTGAAATCAAGATTAAATGCTGTACAATAAAATAGTACCCTTTTTAAAGCACCTTCTAATTCTCTAACATTATTAGTAAACATACTTGCAATAAATTCAATCACACTTTGTGGAATCAAATCAGCATCAGATGTTTCTGCTTTTAATTTTTTCTTTAAAATTTTAATCCGATGTTCTAAATCTGGTCGATTAATATCGACTGTTACACCCCACTCAAAACGTGATGTTAAGCGCGACATAATGTCTTTAAGTTCGTTAGCGCTACAATCACTTGTAATAACAATTTGTTTGTGATTACTGTGTAATGTTTCAAATAATTTAAAAAACTCTTCTTGTGATTTTTCTTTTTTTGCTAAAAATTGAATATCGTCAACTAATAGAACGTCTACATCCCGGTATTTATTGTTGAACTCATCAAATTTATGTTTACTAGCTAATCTTACATATTCTTCAACAAACTGATCTGTTTTAACATACAATACTTTTGTATTAATGTCACCTTCTAAAATATAATTACCAACACATTGCATAAGATGTGTTTTGCCTAATCCAACATCACCGAAAATATATAAAGGGTTGGCTACAATTCCAGGCTGATCAGCTACCTTTATAGCACTTGTATAAGCTAACCTATTAGAGTTACCAACAACAAAACTATCAAACGTATAACTGGTGTTTAAATTACTGTTAAGCGTGTTTTTGTTTTCAATATCTTCTGGTTCTGTAATCGAAAATTCTTTTTGGTCATCTAATTCATCTTTTGCCTGATGTTCAGTAATAATCTTAAATTTGTGAATTTCGTCAAATTTGTGTTTTAAATAGCGGTTTAATTTATTTAAATAAAGCATTTCAATCCGTTTTTTTATAAAATCATTCGGGGCAATTAAATAAATGTAATTATTAGCTACTTTAAATATCGTTTCAATGGGTTCAAAAATTTCTTGGTAGACAATATCATCTAAATCGTCCCTAACTTGACCTTTTATGTCGTTCCAAACATGCACATATTGATCCATCCATTTCACCTCTTGCTTTCGTAAACAATATATCATAAAAAAATGGGGAAAAGAAACAAAAGTTATGCACTCAAATTGTGGAAAACTTATTTTTTCCACACCACCTTTTAACACTTTTTGAAAAGGGAAATACCGTTGCATAGTGGTTATATGTGATTTTCCACAGGGTGTTGAAAAATCTATTAACAGTTTCCACTTATCCACAATGGAAAATATGGAAATAAAGCAATAAAGCCAATTCTGAGTGTGGAAAACTTTTTTATTTAAGAAAAAATTAATTGAAATGTGATCTAATCATAACAAACACTTTTGTCCTATTAAGTGTAGACACTAATATTTTTATCACTAATGGTTGACAGAATACACATATATATATATAATAGCATAGCATGGTTACATTGAAACTAGGAGGTGTTGATTCATGCCAAAAAGAACATATCAACCGAATAAACGTAAAAAAGCAAAAAAGCATGGATTTTTTGCGCGTATGAAAACAAAAACAGGCAGAAGAATTATAAAAAGAAGACGTGCAAAAGGTCGCAAACAACTAACCAAATAATTGAATAGTAATATAATCGTAATATATTAATATACCTGAACCCACCCGAAAAATATATATATTCTTATTTTTAAGGTGGGTTTTATATTGGTTGGTGATTACATGAAAAAAGCGTATAGAATTAAAAAAAACAGTGAAATAAAAGAGTTAATAAATCACAAAAAAAGTGCTGGAAACAAGTATTTTGTGATCTACAAAAAAAATAACCATGAGCAAACTCATTTTCGTTTTGCTGTCAGTGTTTCTAAAAAATTTGGGAATGCTGTAAAAAGAAATAAAGCGAAACGTCGTATTCGAGAGATTATTCGAGAACAAGATATCAATAAAACTGTTGATTTTTTTATTGTTATCAAAAATAATTCGTCGAATCTGACATTTCAAGAACAAAAACAGCAATTAATAAAATTGTTGAAAAAACTAAAAATAATAGGTGATTAAAATGACGAAGCAAAGAAGAATCCAATTGTTTGCTATTACAGTCATTATGGTGCTTTTGTTAAGCGCGTGTAGTGGCGGAACAAGTATGTATGAGCAACCCGTTGGTGTTGAAGGTGGATGGGGATGGCTACAATGGATCATCACACACATCGCTGATTTTACGTATTGGGTGAGTCTTAAAGCTGGAGGAGACTACTGGTTAGGACTTATTGCAGTAACGTTGATTGTCCGTTCGTTAGGATGGCCAATTTATGCAAAAAGCAACGCAATGACAATGAATATGCAAGCAGCACAACCTGAATTAAACAAAATTCAAGAGAAATACAAAGGGCGAGACGACGAAGTTAGTCAAAAGAAACTACAACAAGAGACGCTGGGTGTATATAAGAAATATAATATTAATCCATTAGGGTGTTTGTTACCATTCTTACAAATGCCAATCTTTATCGCAATGTATCAAGTGGTAAGAAGAATGCCATTATCTAACGGTATTGCAGAAGGCGCTAAAGATTATTCTAGCCTTGATTACACATTCTTAGGTATTGACTTAAAATCCGGAATTATCTGGGCTGACGGATTTATTGGTGTTTTTCCAGAAATTATTTTACCAATCTTAGTTGGTGTATTAATGTTTGCTTATCAACAATATTCAATGAAAAAACCGTCTTATTTACAAAATAAGAAATATCAAACAGAACAAGCACAAAAATCACAGCAACAGATGAAATATATGTCTTATTTTATGGTTTTCATGTTAGTAAGTATCGCTGTGACCAACAATGGTATTGCGTTATACTGGATTGTTGGGAATGCATTCCAATTCTTCCAAACCTTTATTACAAGAAAAATAAGTTATAAAAAGCATCTAGAAATGGAAAAAGAAAAGAAAGTTATCGTGTAAAAGGATGATACGATGAAAGAGTTACAATTTGAAATTAAGAATGTTGATAATGCACTTAATTATGCATCTAAAGAATTACGGTTAAGTGAATCATACTTAGATATTGAAGTTATTGATAAAAAAGGGATGATTTTAAAGACTTATATTTGTAAAGCGACAGTAAAAGTACAACCCGCTGAAATTGCTTTTGAAACACTCGAAACAATGTTTCAAGCAATGGAGGTAGATGCCAAAATTGAGATGCGTGTTCGAGATAATAAAATAGAGTATAAGATTGAAACTGACGAGAATCCTTTACTAATAGGAAAAAACGGAAAAACGTTAGAGCGAATTCAATATTATATTCGTAATTTAGTGAATCAATTTTATGATGAACACATGATTGTTCAAGTTGATATTGGCGGTTACAAAGCAAACCGCAAGAAACAACTTGAAATTTTAGCAACCAAAACGGCAAAAACAGTTGCAAAAACACGAATTGAGGCAAGTTTAGAACCAATGAATGCTTATGAACGACGCATTGTTCATACAAAACTCGCCGATTGGCGAGATGTGACAACGGTATCTAAAGGAGAAGGAAACAAACGTCATCTTGTGATTAAGCCAAAGAGGCGATAATATGAAATGTGTTATTGGATTAGGAAATCCAGGAAAAAAATATGCCTTAACACGTCATAATATTGGGTTTATGGTTTTGGATTATACAGCACAAGAACATCAACTAACTTTTAAGAAAGACAACAAGTTTAAAGGTGAAATTGTAAAATGGAAAGATACACTCTTATTAAAACCACACACGTTTATGAA
The DNA here is from genome assembly GCA_021736285.1 of Candidatus Izemoplasma sp. Classification (GTDB taxonomy): domain Bacteria; phylum Bacillota_I; class Bacilli_A; order Izemoplasmatales; family Izemoplasmataceae; genus JAIPGF01. The sequence continues at coordinate 12,537 of JAIPGE010000010.1, read as the reverse complement.
TTTAAGTGGGGACAGTTTAAGATTGTTGATGGATTATTTTAATATTGATATAGAAGATATATTGGTAATCTATGATGATCTAGCACTTGATGTTGGTGTTTTAAGATTAAGACCACAAGGTGGTAGTGGGGGTCATAACGGAATTAAATCGATTATTGACAATTTAGATACACAAGTCTTTAAACGATTACGTATTGGTATTGGAAGTAATCCTATGATTGATGGGAAAGACTATGTTTTAGGACGTTTTCTTAAGGAAAGCCAAGACCGAGTTGAGACCGCTATTAAAACCGCCTCTAAGGTTGTTGAAGCATTTGTTGAAGATCAGACTTTTAATAACATCATGAATCAATACAATCAATCAAATGAAAATGAATAGGCCCTTTTTACACTGTGTCAAGGAAAACGGACAGTAAATAAGATACTATAAATTGAATTGATATCGATACTCTATCGGTGTCAATTCTTTTTTGTTATATTGAGGTCTTTCGTAATTGTAATCATAAATGAAGGAATCAACCTCTTGCTTCACTAAGTATTGGATTTTTGATTTTATTCTTCTGAAGCATTCCTGTTTAAATGTTGAGTAGAATGATTCTATTGGAGCGTTTTGTGTTGGTGATCCTGGTGCTGAAAAGCTTGGGACTATGCTGTAAAAACGTAGAACGTCATCATACATCTTTGAAGTGTATTGTGATCCTCTATCTGAATGTACTATAAGTCCTGCTAAATCTTCTGGATTATTTTCCTGAAATGCTTTATTAAGTGTTTGGATAACTAAATCCAAATCATTTTTATTTGATATATGATATGCTATAATACTGTTGTCATACAAATCTTTAATACATGAAGTGTAGAGATTTCCTTCTCTACACTTCATATAGGTAATGTCTGTTACCCATTTCTGATTTGGATGAGTTGATTGGAAATTCCCTTTAAGAACGTTGTGAAGGACATTCTGGGATTTCTCGAGAGGTACATTCTTGTGCCTCTTTTTTCTTTGGATTGATTTGATTCCTAATACACTCATGTAACGATGAATTGTTCCTAAAGCTAGTTTTATCTTGTATTTCCTCCATAATCTCATCTTAATTTGTCGTCTTCCTCGTACTTTCTTTCGTTTGTAAAGTCTTAATATTTTTTCCGCTAATTCTATATCTAGTTTGTGAACTTGCCTTCCTCGATTTATCCAGTCATAATATCCACTTCTTGAACAACCTAGATATAGACATAAAATAAATATGCTATATCGTTTCTTGAAGCGATCCACAACCTGATATTTTACTTTTGCTTTTTTCTCTCTAGGAAGGCTATATACTTTAAAATATCAAGTTCCATTTCTAAGTATGCTATGTATTCATCCTTTGTCATTTCCTCTTTGTTTATCTTTGTTACTTTAGGTCTTCCCTTCTTCGCTTTTCCTCGGTTATCTGTAAAACACCCACTATCTCTCCATTTCTTTGTCCATACTTTGATTTGGGTCTTATGAATCTCATACTTTGCTGATACATCACTCATTCTTGCTCCTGCTAAATACTCTTTAACTACTTTTTCCTTGAACTCATTTGAATGTCTCTTATTGGCCATCTTTTTCTCCTTTTCTTGTATACAAAAAGACTATAATAATTAATTTTATCATAGTCTCTTTATTACTGTCCGTTTTTAGTGTAACACTTCATTTCGGGCTTTTTTTCTTGCTTGAAAAAAAACAATGTGGTACTATAAGTATGCAAATTAGCGAATCCCCCTGATTTTAGGGATTTCGCCTATTCTACGTGGAGGTGTTATTCAATGAAACAAATTCTTAAGTATCTACAAGCAACCCCATTTTACAAAACCTATGAGCAACAACTCAAGCAACAAGAGATTGCTCAAATTAAAAATTCAAATGATGCGATTAATGCACTATTGGTGGGCGCTTATTTTGACGATAAAAGAGAATCACTTGTTGTTGTAACACCCAATATATATACTGCACAAAAAGTCTATGAACGGCTAGTTAATGTTATATCTGAAGATCAGGTAACCTTTTTCCCACAAGATGAATTCATGACAACTGAAATGCTTGCGATGAGTACTGAATTTAAAGTTGAACGAATGAATACAGTTGCTAAAATTTTAGAGAAGAAACCAATTATTGTTGTAACAAACACCACGGGATATACCAAGGAACTTATCCCGGTAGACGCATGGGAAAACGCTATAATAAAACTTTTTATAGGAAAAGTCATCGAAGTAAAACAATTGGTTGAGCGATTGATAAAACTAGGGTATCAACGAGAAGATATTGTTGAAAATCAAGGTGACTTTAGTGTTCGAGGAAGTATTGTTGATATATTTCCTATCAACCAAACAGATCCAATTCGAATCGATTTTTTTGATGATGAAATTGATACGATTAGGAAATTTGATACCGAAACACAACGATCAAGTATTAAAATTAAGTCATATGAGATTTTTCCAATGTATGAATTCTTCTATTCAGATAACACTATTGTTGATATTAAACAACAAGTAAACAGCCTAAAAGAAAATTTTGATGTTAAATCACAAAAACGCATAGAGGAAGAGTTAGAACAATTAGAACATCGTCATGAGATGGACAATTTATATCGGTACATGACGTTTGTCTATGATAAACAAGAAACAATCAGTGATTATCTAAACAATAATATGGTTGTTTTTTGGGACAACAAACAAATTAAAGATAATTATAAAAATATATTACACGATATTACAGAGTGGTATCAATCAACCAATGATTATCCTAAATTAGGGTTTCAGTTCATCCGAGATATTGAACACATTTATAATGGGAAAACCCTTCAATTAGACGTTTTTGGCGACAAAAATCAAACTGCTAATGCGCTTAATGTTCGGTCTAAGGAAGTGACTGAGTATAATGGTAATATTAAATTATTAATTGATGACTTAAAAAAATATCATACATTTACAACAACCATCCTTACCTTTCAGTCTCATCAGAAACTAATTGATTTTACAAAACTAATTGAAGATAAGGTTCCCTATCAAATCATTGGCAAAAACGATGTGATTTCTCCAAACCAACTCAATATTATTGAATCAGACTATAATAATCCGATTGAGTTTTTTAGCATCAATACCATTTTACTTTCAGAAGCCAGTATATTTCATAAAAAACAAACCAAAAAAGCGAAATTTAAATCCGCTTTAAAGGATACAAAGAAACTATCAACGGTAGATGAATTGAAGAAAGGGGATTTAATTGTTCATTATGATCATGGTATTGGTCGCTTTTTAGGTGTTAAAGAAATGACACTAGGTGAGCGGACAAATGATTACGTCCATATTGCTTATAAAGGAGACGATTCACTTTATATTCCTGTCGAAAATATTCATCTAATCCAGAAATATGTGGCATCAGAAGGTAAAAAACCAAAAATTAATCGGCTCGGCGGTAGTGCATGGGCTAAAACCAAACAACGGGTTCGTAAACGGGTTAAAAACATAGCCGATAAATTAATTAAATTATATGCAGAAAGAGAACAAGCAGAAGGCTTTGCTTTTAGTCAAGATACCGAGCTACAAACAACTTTTGAGAAAGATTTTCCGTATATTGAAACAGACGATCAATTAACTGCTGTTGAAGATATTAAACAAGACATGGAAAAACCAATACCAATGGATAGATTACTGTGTGGTGATGTTGGTTACGGAAAGACAGAAGTTGCAATGCGAGCAGCTTTCAAGGCAGTTTTAGACAATAAACAAGTCGCATATTTAGCACCGACCACAGTTCTTTCACGACAACATTTTTATACATTTAAGGAACGATTTAATCAATATGGGATTAAAATAGGATTGTTAAATCGGTTTGTCACAAAAGCAGTTCAACGACAAATTATTAAACAAGCTAGTGTTGGAAATATTGATATAATAATTGGAACGCATCGATTATTATCGAAAGATATGCATTTTCATGACTTAGGATTATTAATTATTGATGAAGAACAAAGATTTGGTGTGGAACATAAAGAAATTATTAAAGAGATGAAAGTAAATATTGATGTACTATCCCTCAGTGCAACACCAATCCCGAGAACATTGCAAATGGCAATTATGGGAGTAAAAAATATGAGTTTACTTGAGACACCACCATTAAATAGATATCCAATCCAAACATATGTTTTAGAAAGAAATGATGCTGTTATTCGCGATGCAATTCAACGGGAAATGGCTAGAGATGGTCAAATATTTTATTTATATAACCGTGTAGATGATATTCAAAGAGTGACTTATAAAATCCAAGCATTGTGTCCAGATGCTAGAGTGGGGTATGCCCATGGTAAAATGAGTCGCTTGAAGTTAGAGGAAGTTATTAATGCCTTTTTGGATAAAGAATATGATGTATTGGTTTCAACAACAATAATTGAAACAGGGATTGATATTCCAAACGCTAATACATTACTTGTTCATGATGCCGATCGATTAGGTCTTGCACAACTGTATCAATTAAGAGGTCGTGTTGGCCGCAGTGATCGAATAGCGTATGCCTATTTAATGTATCAGAAGAATAAAATACTAACTGAAGAAGCAACAAAGCGCTTAAAGGTTATTAAGGAATTTACAGAATTAGGATCAGGGTTTAAAATAGCGATGCGTGATTTGTCAATTCGTGGTGCTGGTGACATATTAGGAACGGAACAGTCAGGGTTTATGGACAGTGTTGGAATTGATCTATTTTTAGATATGTTAAAAGAAGAAGTAGATTCTAGACAAAGCGGAGAACCGATAATTGAAAAGCAAGATGCTGGGTCTAAAATACGCTTACAAGTAGATAAATATATTGATACCAATTACATTCAAAATGACTACGTTAAAATAGAGATGCATAAAAAAATTGCTAAAATCACTTCAGAAAGTGATATTAAGCAACTTAAAGAAGAATTTACTGATCGTTTTGGCGAACCTAGTGAAGAAGTTATTTTATATATGTATGAAAAATTATTTGAACATCTTGCTGAACAAGTAGGAATTGAAGAAGTTAGAGAAACAAAAACGAATATGACATTCACATTATCTAAAGCAGCTTCAAATAATATTAATGGGGATTATTTATTCAACAAAGCCAACAAAATAAGTCCGTATATCCGGTTTTCTTTTCGCTTGAATCAATTGAATATAACTATTGATACGGTAAAATTATCGAAACATTACTTGTATACAATAGTTGCGTTAATACAAATAATGTAAATAAGGTATATCGCTATATATAGGGGTTTTATAAGTTTTTTTTGATAGATTAAGAATTCGTTATTGACACCTATCTTGTTGAATGATACTATACAAATGGAAGAAACTTATTGACGCATCAGCCCACATTTATTGGCATTCTAGAAAGGGGATGCGTCTTTTGCTTTTTTAAGGAGGAACACAATGAAAAATGTTGTAATTGTAGGAACACAATGGGGAGACGAAGGAAAAGGTAAAATTACTGATTTTCTTGCCGGGAAAGCAGATGTTGTTGTACGTTTCCAAGGTGGAAATAATGCAGGACATACGATTACGTTCGATGGGGAAAAATATGCATTACATCTAATTCCATCAGGAATCTTTCGTCAAGAGGCAATGAATATATTAGCGAATGGGATGGTGATTAATCCTGAAGCTTTGATTGAAGAATTAACCATGCTTGAAAATAACGGAATTACAAATTATAATTTATCAATCAGTGATCGTGCACACGTCTTATTGCCTTATCATGCCCAATTAGATCAGCTTTACGAAGACTTAAAAAGCAATGATAAAAAGGTAGGCACAACAAAAAAAGGTATTGGACCAGCCTATATGGATAAAGTAAGCCGCATCGGTATTCGTATGGCAGAGTTTATTGATGACACAACTTTTTATGATAAACTACAAGATAATTTAGTGTATTACAATAAATTGTTTGTATTATATGGTTATCCTACCTATGATCTAAAAACAGTATTTGATGAATATAAAAAATACGCCCAAGAAATAAAACAATTTGTTACAGATACAACACTGTTACTACATAAATATAATAAAGAAGGTAAAAAAATCGTCTATGAAGGCGCACAAGGAAATTTACTTTGTATTGAACATGGAACCTATCCTTACGTTACTTCAAGTTCACCAACAGCGGCATCTGTACCGCTAAACACAGGGATTTCCCCGCAATTTATTACTGATGTTGTGGGTATTACAAAAGCATATTCAACACGCGTTGGTGCAGGATACTTTGCCACTGAGTTTGAAAATAAAGCAGCGAAATACATTCGAAAAGTTGGTCACGAATTTGGGACAACCACAGGACGACCAAGACGTATTGGGTGGATTGATACGGTAGTATTAAGACATTCTAAGCGCATTAGTGGGATTAATCATCTGAGTGTTATGTTACTAGATGTTCTAACGGGTGTAAAAGAATTAAAAATTTGTACAGCTTATAAATTAGATGATAAAGAGATTGATTATATTCCAGCTAATATTAAAGATTATAAGAAATGTAAACCTGTATATGAAACCCTTAAAGGATGGGAAGAGGATATTACAAAAGTATCTTCATTTAGCGATTTACCAGTAGAAGCACAAACTTATTTAACACGTATTTCTGAATTAACTAATATACCAATTTCAATATTTAGTGTAGGACCAGACCGAACACAAACGATTATTATGAAAAAGATTTTATAACAAAAAAATATCCTAGACAGGGATGTCTAGGATATTTTTTTATCAAGGACTTGTGTTAAATTACTTGCCTTTTTCATTAAATCATCAAATTTCTTGGGCTTTAAGGATTGAGCGCCATCACTTAATGCATTTTCAGGTTCGTGGTGGACCTCTATAATTAATCCATCTGCGCCACCGGCAATACTTGCCATAGATAAACTTTCCACTAAATCCCAGTGTCCAGCTGCGTGAGAGGGATCTATAATCACTGGTAAATGGCTTAGTTTTTTAACTATTGGAATAGTAGAAATATCTAATGTGTTGCGTGTATAAGGTTCAAAAGTTCGAATACCCCGCTCACACAAAATAACATTTTCATTACCGCCAGCCATAATATATTCCGCACTCATTAACCATTCTTCAATGGTGTTTGAAAAGCCCCGTTTTAACATAATGGGTTTATCTAATTTACCTAATTCTTTTAATAGTGCGAAGTTCTGCATATTTCTAGCACCAATTTGAAAGATATCAACATATTTTAAAAATAGGGGAATATGGTCTTTGTCCATTAATTCAGAAACAACAGGCATATCATATTTTTCACCAATGTCTTTAAGAATTTTCAAGCCATCTTCTCCTAACCCTTGGAATGTATAAGGAGATGTTCTGGGTTTGTATGCGCCACCTCTTAAAATATGAGCACCACTTTCTTTTACTGCTTTAGCGATGACATCAACTTGTTCTTTTGATTCAACACTACAAGGACCAGCCATAATTGTTAGATTGTCACCACCAATGGTAACTTTCTTTACTTTAATTAAAGTATCTTCATTTTTTAATTTACGATTAACCTTTTTAAAGGGTTCTTGTATTCTAATAACACTTTCAACACTTTCAAAAGCGTAAAGGCTTCTTGTATCAAAGCTTCCTGTGTCACCTACAACACCAAAAATATGATATGTTGTACCGACGCTATCGTGAATTTCAAAGCCTTTTGATCGTAAGTGATTTTGAATTTTTTCAATTTGTTCAGGTGTTGATTGTTTCTTCATTTTAATAATCATTGTTTTAAACCTTCTTCTTTTAAGTATTTTAGTGCCTCGATGTAACTTTGGAATCCTTTGCCTTTAAATGTTTTAAGGCAAGCAGTTTCTATAACTGAAAGATGCCGAAATGATTCTCTTGTTGAGGGGTCGCTTAGATGGACTTCAACAACAGGAACAGCAATTGAATTTATAGCATCATAGATAGAATAAGAATAGTGGGTAAGCGCTCCAGGATTAAGTATTACTGCATCAAAATGTGTGTGTGCATAATGCAATAAATCAATCAATACACCTTCATAGTTGGATTGCTTAATATCAACTGTTATGTTAATTTGTTTGGCGTAATCGTTTAATGTTTGTTCCAATTCAGTATAAGTCTGGTTGCCATACACCTCAGGTTCACGAATCCCTAGCATATTGAGATTAGGTCCATTTAAGATTAGTATAGTCATTTAAAGCCACCACCAATTTATTTAATATATGATTAACATCTAATGAGTCTTTTTTAATGATAATATCTGCTTCTGTTGTGTAGGTATTGTAACGTTTATTGTATAATAACTCAAGCGATTTAGAATCTTTTAGTAATGGGCGATCTATAGCGTTAAATTGAGTTAACAATTTAAGCGGTGCATCAATAAAAATGATGACACCATTAGCTTTTAATGCTTTAATATTTTTAGGATTTAAAATAACCCCACCACCACATGAAACAACGTGATTGTGCTTTATAGATGTTTTTAACACAACTTCTGTTTCTCGTTGTCGAAAGTAAGGTTCACCCTGATGTGTAAAAATATTTTCTATTTTTAGGGATTCTTGTGTTTCGATTTCATGATCAATATCAATATGTTTCTTGTTGAGTAAGGTTGCCAATTTACTACCATAAAGCGATTTACCACTCATAGGCATACCTATTAATACGATGTTTAATTGTTTTTTTAATAGTAATTCGTAATATGCAATAGCATCTTTTTTTGAAATAACTATATGATGGAATAGTTCAATCGCTTTAATCGCTTGCATTACCAACATCAGTAACCCGTTCACATAAGTTAGATTTAAGCTCTTCGCTTGTTGTAATAAAGGTGTCATAAGGGGATTATAAATAACATCAACGACACTTTCTAGATTAGAGAATTGTTCTAAATCAATTGGTAAGCTATCCACGATGTTGGGAGACATACCGACAGGTGTCGCGTTAAAAATAATTTGATAGTGAGTGTCTTTTAGAAGAGTACTAAAATGAACTTGGTTTTGATAGGGATGTCTTGCTGCGATAGTAATATCTTTTGCATTTGACTGTTGCGCTAAATATTCTATTGTTCTACTTGTTGAGCCATTTCCCAGTATTAATATAGATTTATCTCTCAAGGAAATACCATTAAATTCAAGCAGTGTCTTCAATCCAAAGTAATCAGTATTATAGCCATAAAGTTTGTTCTTTTTACGAACAATGGTATTTACAACACCAATTGCTTCTGCTTCATGGGATAAGGTGTCAATGTATGGAATAACTGTTTTTTTATAAGGGATTGTCACGTTTATACCGCTAAATGACTTGTCTTTTAGAAAGGAATCAACTTGATTTAGTTCAATGTGTTCATAGGGGAGGTTGGTAAAATATTCGTGAATGATTTTTGAGAAACTATGGGATAGACGCTTACCGATAAGTCCGTATATAGCCATTATTTTTGTAAGTTCTTACTCTCTATAAAGAGTGTTTTATAAATTGCTTTGATTTGTGGGGAAGCGCTATATTTAGATGTTTTATCTAATATGTATTGTTCTCTATTTTGATAATGAATCGGCAAGTTATTACGGTGTTTTAATTGTCCTACTTCTTTCGAAATAGCAAAACGTTCATCAAGTAATGCCATAATTTTATCATCTAAGTAATTAAGTTGGCTTCGTAGTTTTTCTAAATCATCCATGAATATCCCTCTTCTTTGGTTATTATTTCTAAGATTGCATAAGCCGTAATTGCATTGATCACATGTATCACGCGATGTACAATCGCCGGATCGTGTCGACCTTCTAATTGATAAGTCACTTCTTCTTTTGTTTTAAAATTGACAGTATGTTGGGGTTTTCCGATGGATGACGTTGGTTTAATGGCTGTTGTAAAGACAATCGGCATACCATTGGTAATCCCACCTTGTAGCCCTCCAGAATTATTTTTACTAGTCTTAATCGAATTGTCTTCTGTGATGAAGGGATCATTCGCTTCAGAACCATATAAAGATGTTATATCAAATCCTTTACCGAAGGATAAGCCTTTAATAGCGGGAATGCTATAGATAAATTTGGCAAGGGTACCTTCAATCGTATTAAAATATGGACCACCGAGACCTTTAGGGACATTAATTATAGCTGTTTCGATTGTTCCGCCAACACTATCTTGTTGTTCCTTTGCGGTTAGAATTTCTTTTTCAAAAGGCGCTTTCATATTCTTATTAATTAAAGGGAAATCGCTATATAGCAATGTTTTAAGATTCTCTTTTGTAATGTTACTAGGTGTAAAAGAATCATCAGATTGATCTTTAATTGATGCGATATGAGATCCAAGATAAATATCTTTTTGTTCTAAAATTTGTATACAAATACTGCCTAAAATAACGATTGGGGCTGTTATTCGACCTGAAAAATGGCCTCCTCCACGGTAATCATGGAATGATCGATATTTTAGATGAGCGGTAAAATCTGAATGAGAAGGTCTGAGAATTTCTTTGTTATAATCCTTAGAGCGTGTATCTTGATTTGGAATAATAATTGTTAATGGCGTGCCTGTGGTTTTTTCGTTGAAATAACCACTTACAATCTGATACGGGTCTGGTTCACTTCGAGCAGTGGATATATTTGATGTTGGACGCCGTTGTTGTAGGGCTTTTTTAATACGTGAAGAATCTAGATGGATTCCAGCAGGTAAGTTATGAATGGTAATACCAATCATTTTACCGTGAGACTCTCCAAATAAACTAATTGGTATTGATTGTCCTATTGTACTCATATTGTCACCTCAAATAGTGTTCTATATCATCTTTTTTAATTGTCTTAACAAAGCCGTTACCCACTTCTTCAACCAAGATAATATTTAATAAATCTTGATGGGCTTTTTTATCTGTCTTGATGATATCTAATAAAAGCTTATGATCAAAATTATGGGTAATGGGTAAATGATACTGTTTAAGTAATTGAATTAATGAATCTTCAAAAGATTGATTTTTTGCCATTATCCGCATCCCAATTGCGATGGCTTCACCATGTAACATAGTATATTTAGATGCTTGTTCAATCGCGTGACCAATGGTATGGCCATAATTAAGCAATTGACGCACGCCTTGATCTTTCTCATCAAGATAAACAATCTGGGCTTTGATCGCGACACAAGTTGCAATGACATTGTCTATATGCTCGTTAATATTGTTTGCATGCAACTCATCATATAATGTTTTATTAGAAATTAAACCATATTTTATTATTTCCGCCATGCCGTTATTAAATTGACGAATATCAAGTGTCTTTAATGTCTCAGGATCAATTAAAACTTTAGATGGATGTTTATAGGTTCCAATTGCGTTTTTCATCGTAGGGGCATTTACAGCGGTTTTACCACCAACACTGCTATCAACTTGTGCAAGTAAAGTGGTTGGAATTTGAACATATGTGAGTCCTCGCATATAGATACTTGCAATAAACCCAGCCAAATCACCAACAACTCCACCACCAAGAGCAATTAATGTATAATCTTTGGTGACACCATCGTTGAGCATTTTTTGTATTATTGAATAGGCTGTATCAATTGATTTTGATTGTTCGCCGGCCTTTATAAAATACGCATGTTCGATATTGATTTGTGATGTGAGTGTCTCATAATACATTTTAGGAATGAAATCATCAGAAATAAGAATGTAATTCTTGTTTTTTTGCAAATAAGAATGGACATCCTTTAATAATTCATTTTTAATGTACACTGTATAAGTGTGTTGAGGGGTTTTAACAAAGACCTTTTTCATTTTTATCATTCCTTTACTTCATAAATGCCGCCTAAGCGTTTATAATCTTCGAAAAATGTTGGATAAGACTTATTTACAGCTGTCACATTTGTTAATGTGATGGGGTGTTCACAAACGATTGCAGCGAGGGCTGTCATCATTGCAATACGATGATCATTAAAAGAATCTACTGTAACATTCCCTTTCAATAGGGGTTTCCCATGAATTGTTATTGTTGAATCATTCGCTTCAATATCTGCGCCTAATTGCTTTAAGGTAGTGACAGTTGACGTCACGCGATCCGATTCCTTCAAACGTAACCGTTCAATATTAATTAATTTTGTCGTTCCTTTGCTAACCGCACCTAATAAGGAAAGTATGGGAGCTAAATCGGGGCAATCAGCAACATCAATGGTTTTACCATGAGTTGAACTTTTTGTTATGCTGTAGCCCTTTTCCATCAATATTATTTTCCCATTCATCTGTGTAACAATATCAATGATTGCTTTATCGCCTTGAGCGCTATTCAAGTTTAAATTATTAATTGATAAATTACCATTTATGGTTGCGCCAACGATGAAAAATGCTGCTTGTGAATAATCGCCTTCGATATTAAAATTTGTGGCTTTGTATGTTTGGTTACCTTTAATGTAATAACGCCCAGGTGTTTCTCTAATTGAAACACCAAAAGCTTTTAAAACATGAATTGTCAAATCAACATAACTCTTTGATTCAAGGGTATTCTTTATAATAATCGTCGAGTCTTGTTCTAACAAAGGTAAAGTGAGCAATAGACCTGTAAAAAACTGAGAACT
>JAIPGE010000009.1 GCA_021736285.1 Candidatus Izemoplasma sp. | reverse complement strand
ATTTTAATGGACTCAACGACAGTAAGAGAAGCACTAATCAATAATTTTAAAGGTGTTCGGATTGATGGAAGTAACGCGACAATTATTGGAGATAGATTAGGGGAATTTAAATCTGATCGTAACAATATATCACGTGTATGGATGGACCACGGTGCTTGGCCATTATTAACCACCCAACTTTATATTGATAAAACAGGAGACATTGATCTATTGTTTGAAATCGTTTCTTATTTTGAAGATCAATTTACCCATTACACCAAACAAACTAGAAAAGAATGGACACCTACACACTATGCTGGAACGATTTTAGAACACTTATTAGTTGAAAACATTATTCCATTTTTTAACGTTGGTGAACATAATAACTTACGCTTAGAAGACGCTGATTGGAATGATGGATTAGATATGGCAAAAGAGCGAGGAGAATCAGTTGCTTTTACAGCTTTTTATGGGAATAACTTAGTGAAACTGGGCAAAATTTTAATGACCTTATATAAAAAGGGTTATCATACAGTGAAACTTCTAGAACAATTGAACACACTACTAAAAACGATTGATTATAACAATATTTCTTTAAAACAAAAGATGTTAGATACATATTTTGATGCGATTAATACCAAAAAACTTAATACCCAACCTTATGAGTGTTTAGCACTATCAAAAAAGTTAACTGAACTGGGTACATATTTATTACAGCAAGTAAGAGAAAATGAATGGTTAGAAAAAGAAGAAGATGGTTGGTTTAATGGGTATTACGATAACAATGGCAATCGCCTAGATAATGTAATAGATAAAGATATGACATTAACACCACAAGTTTTCACGATAATGTCTTCTGCCGCAACTGACAAACAAGTTGAAAAAATTATTGCGTCGGCTGATCGATACTTATTTGATATAACTGTTGGTGGGTATCGATTAAACACACCATTTAATGAGATCAAAACCAACATGGGTCGACTATTTGGTTTTGGTTATGGTCATAAAGAAAATGGTGCGATGTTTACTCATATGGCAATGATGTATGCATATGCGTTATATCATCGAGGTTATGTTAAAGAAGGTCATAAAGTTTTTACAACGATTTATGAATATGTTAGTGATATTGAAAAAGCCAAAATATACCCAGGGTTACCTGAGTACGTTGATCCAATGGGTCGAGGGATGTACACATACTTAACAGGGTCAGCTAGTTGGTATTTGCTTACGTTAGTGACGCAAGTTTTCGGTATTCAAGGGCAATGGGGAAACATTTTATTAAATCCAAAATTGGTTAAAAGTGATTTTCACCATACGAAAGCAAGCATTAAGACAATGGTGAACAATCGTTCGATAACGTTTGAATATATCAATACTGAAGACCTTGATTATGAGGACTATATTATAACTAAGGTTATGGCCGACAATCAATCTATACCATTTGAAGAATCTACAGAAGGGGTAATCATCAATGGCCAGTTAACTGTCGATAAATTAATTATTTATTTAAATAGAAAGGCTTGATAACATGGAAAAACAATATGCAAAATATGGATATATATTTATTACACCTTTCTTTTTAGTGTTCTTGATTTTTAGTATATATCCAATTTTTTACACATTATATTTGAGTTTTACAGATTATAATGGATTTGTTGATCCGATTTGGATTGGTTTAAAAAATTATAAGTTGGTCTTTGGTGATGCTAAGTTTTGGAAAGCATTGACTAATACAATTCGCATTTGGGGAGTGAATATTGTCCTCCAACTTGGACTAGCATTTATCTTAGTAATGATTTTTTCAGATTTGAAATATCGGATCAAAGGATTAAAAGTCTTTAGGATTGTATTTTATCTACCTAATTTAATTGCTGCTGCGAGTGTGGCTTTAATTTTTGTTAAATTACTCAATAAGGATTACGGTGTCGTTAACACATTACTATTTAGATTTAACTTAATTACTAAGACGATACCTTGGCTAGAAAAATCAATGTTGGCTCAATTGTCCGTATCTAATATCCAAACATGGATGTGGTTTGGTAATTCATTTATTTTATTTATGGCAGCGATTCAAGCTGTTAATAAAGAGACGATTGAATCAGCAGTTATTGATGGTGCAGGACGTTTAGCCATTATGCGTCATATCAAACTTCCTTTGATTAAACCTATTTTAATATATGTTGCAATTACAGGTTTAATTGGTGGTCTTCAACTCTTTGATATTCCATTGTTGATTACAGATGGATATGGAGCACCAGAAGGTGGATTGAATACGGTTATTCTCTATCTGTTTAATCATGCTTTTAAATATGGTAACTTTGGTTATGCGGCGGCAATTGCCTATGTATTGTTCGTATTTATATTATTAATTTCGATAATATTCTTAATTATAGTAAATCGATCAAACATAAAAGAATATCTATCGTTAAGAAGAGCAAGAAAAGAGGCGAAAGTCAATGGCTAAAGTAAATAACTTCATCCAACAATTAAAAGACAAACCGCAACAATTAATAAGACACATTAAAAATCGAAAAGAAAAAATGGGAAACAAAGAATTTACGAAACGTGTAGTTGTTTATATGTCACTTTATTTTGGGCTCATCGTACTAGTAGCTGTAAGTATGGTACCTTTTGTAATGGTATTAATGAATGCCACTAGAAGCGGACAAGCTATTCAAGAAAATGGGTTATCATTAAGTCCAGGGGGTTATTTTGTTGAAAACTGGGAAACACTCAAATTATTCACAAATATCACAAGTGGATTTTTCAATTCATTATTTATCTCAACAAGTGTAACTGTCTTAAGTGCTTATTTTTCAGCCTTAACAGCTTTTGGCTTTTATATCTATAAGTTTAAAGCAAATAAATATCTTTTTGCCTTCATTGTTATTTTTATGATGGTTCCTGTTCAATTGGCATTCTTAGGATTCTATGAATTTATGAGTGTTATTGGCCTTGTGGATACACGGGCTGCGTTAATTATACCTGCTGTTGCGAATGTTGGAACTGTATTTTTCTTAAGACAATATGCCGCTGGAACGATAAATAAAGAAGTTATTGAGTCAGCTCGAATGGATGGCGCAAATGAGATATACATTTTTCATCGTATTGGCTTTCCATTAATGATGCCTGGCATCGCAACTATGTCAATCTTTACCTTTATTGCTTCATGGAATAACTACTTAGGCGCTCGAGTGATCTTAAATAGTCCAGAGAAGTTTACTCTCCCTTTACAACTAGCAAATTTAAAGGGATCACAGGTTTGGTATGAAAATCAAGGTCCCCTTTACATGGGATTATTTATTTCAATATTCCCAATTGTTATTACATTTATTATCTTCAGCCGTTATCTTGTTGATAGTATCGCTGCGGGAGCAGTAAAAGGATAGTGATTTTGTGAAAACAAATCTTTATAAAATATTTTTATTATTTGAAATAATCATTACATTATTTATAATAAATGCCCTGCTTATAGCAGGGTCTTTACTATCTTTATTTATATTATTTCCAGTCCTCTTAACAGCAACGTTTTCAATCACACGAAGACTTGTTCATTACAATGAATTTAATGGTGTTTTATATTCTTTTTTTACATTTATAAAAGGTAATGTTTTTAGAACATTGAAGGTGTTATATCCACTCACAATTTTTATTTTATTGTTGTTATTCAATATCTTTTATTTTAATGAGATTTTAATAGGTGCGTATCCTGATTATATTAATGGTATTATACTTGTTGCACAATTTTTATTACTATATCAATTATTGGGTGTTTTATTTATTAGTTCGTTGATGTTGACGGCCGTTGATGAGAACAGAAAGATAAAAGACTATTATTTCTATGCTTTTATTTTATTTAATGCAAACCCAATACGGAGTTTCTTAGCTATTTTATCAACATTGGTTTCGATTGGATTAATCTTTCAGACAACTCAGATTGCATTTTTTCTATTTCTACCACTCGGAATTATTTTATTCTACATTGTTTATGTTGATGTATTTGAACAAAAAAATTTTTAATATATCTCAGTTCTTATTTCCTTATAACTGTGCGTTATATAAGCAATTTCGAAACTGATTTCATGATACTTATACAATAAAAAAACCGGTTTCCCTTGTAAACGCATCCATTCTATATTATAATGATATTGATGAAATAAAAAATTAGGAGGAATTATGAAAAAAGTATTACTATTTTTAAGTGTTGTTGTATTAGCTGTCTCATTAGCTGGATGCGGTAAAAAAGAAAACAAACTTGTTATCTGGTCATTTACAGATGAATTAGAAACACAAGGCGATATTCAGTATTTTAAAGACAACTTTACACAAGAAGGACAAAAATACGAAGGTATGGAAGTTGAATTTGTTATTGTACCTACCGATGATTACCTATCTAAAGTTATGCCAGCATTACGTACAGGTGATGGTGCACCAGATGTTTTTACTGGTGAATTAGATATGGTTCAAAACTTTATGGAAGCTGGATACTTAGCTAATCTTGAAGAATTAATGAAAGCAGATGAAGATCTTGATTTCACTGCGACTAAAAATGATTTCCAAAGTTATATTTGGGAGTCAGCTGTTGATCCTGAAGACGGTAACCTTAAAGCATTATCTTGGCAAGTTACACCAGGAGCAATTTTCTTTAAAACTGACATGGCTACAGCAGTATGGGGAGACGAAACAGGATTCCCAACTGAAAGCGATGACGGAAATTACAACCAAAATATCTCTGATTGGGTTAGCGCAAACAAATTTAACTCACTAGATAATTTAGTTGTAGCTTCACAAGAAGTAAAAGACTATGATTCATCATGGCGTTTATTCCCTAATGATGATGCGATTCGCTTCTTCTCAAGAGGGTCTGATGATGCATCAAGCTGGTTAGCTGCTGATGGTAAAATTAGTGCTGATAGATTAGAGGAGCAAGAAATCTATATGGAAGCTGTTAAAGGTCTTTATGGTGAAAGTATTGCTGATTCATTAACTGCAAATATTGGTGAGTGGTCTGGTGAATGGTTTGGCGGAATTGGTGAAAACTTCGAAGATGCAGAAGGAAATACATACCAAACAATGGCTTATACATTACCAACATGGGGATTATTTTATGTTATTGCACCAAATGTTGAAAAAGTAGACGCAAGTGGTGAAACATGTAGTCTTCCTGAAAACCCAACAGATCAAGAACAAGAAGATTTTGATAATTGCGATCCTAAAGGTAACTGGGGTATGGGATCTGGTCCTAATAGCTACTATTGGGGTGGTACTTATCTTAATATTAGAAAAGATTCAGAAATGAAAGATGCAGCTTACGACTTTGTTAGTTCAATGTTATTTGATACAGAACGAATGACTGCTCGTGCGGAAAATGGCGATGTTTATTCAAGAATTTCAGTTATGAACGAAGTTATGGCAGAATACGAAGGTAATCCTGTATTAGGCGGAATGAATCATTACCAAACATTCCTAGCTGAAGCTGAAAAAATCTCATTTGATAATGTAACAAAATATGATCGTCAATTAGACAATCTATTTGGACAGTATGTAACTGCTTATAAAAAAGGTGAAAGTGGAGCTGAAACTTTAGCAGAAGCATTTAACTCTTTCTATAATGAGTTAGAAACTACATACAACGAAATCTATCGTGAAAGTGGTTTACCTTATCAAGAATAATTTATAAAACTAATAATAATTTATAAATAGCGCTTTGAACTAGCGTGGTTGCTTAAGTTCATAATAGAATTTAAGAAGTATCTCCTCTTATTTGATACGAGTTCACAATGTTCATGCTGTTAAGGGTAGTGAACAAACTTAAACAGGTAACCAGTTGGTTACCTGTTTTCATTGTTTCATAAATAGGAATAGTGTTGTATAATAGAGAATGAACTGACAACTATTACTTCATTTTCGAGGAGAGGTCTTTATGGGTTGGATTTTATTGTTAATCATATTATTAACAAGTATCAATGGTTTTTTTGCTGGGGCTGAAATGGCACTTGTAAAATTAACAAAACGCGAAATAGATCAATTAGAATCTTCAAAGATAAAAACGTATCTTAAATCTTTAAAAGATAACTCCAACCGTTATCTATCAACAATTCAGGTTATGATTACTATGGCAGGATTTTTATCGAGTGCCTTTGCAGGTGCGAATTTAAAAGCTGACTTTTCTAATTTGTTAACATCAATTGGATTACCAATTAGCGAAACAGCAAGTTTGGTCATTGTGACCTTCTTACTCTCTTATTTTACATTGGTTTTTGGTGAATTGGTTCCTAAACGAATCTCACTGAGTAATCACATTGTTGTTAGTAAGTTTACAGGACCAGTTGTGTATTTTTCAATGCTGCTAACACGTCCTTTTGTTTGGCTCTTATCGCATTCAACGCGTTTGGTGTTAAAGATTTTTGGGATAAAAAAACAGACTGATGATGAAAAAATAAGTGAACACGATATTAAAGAGATGATTCTTTACGGTCACCTCAGTGGGTTATATGAAAAACAAGAACGGGCAATGATGGAACGTGTTTTTCAATTTGATGATTTAACCGCAACAATGATCATGACACCCGTCAAACATGTTACTATGGTTGATGACAACCTACCAATTGACGATATTATTGATCGTGTTATTCATTCAAATTACTCACGGATTCCTGTTTACCATATTGATAAAGATGCCATTATCGGTATGTTAATTGTAAAAGATTTATTAAAAGCAGTTAGAGATCAAGAAACAATTAACATTCACAACATCATGCATCGTCCGCTTATTGTTTTTGAAGATATTAAAATCAATGACCTTCTTAGAAAAATGAAACAAAGCAGTATGCACCTTGCTTGTTTAATGACAGACGATGGTAAGTTTATTGGGGTTACATCGCTTGAAGATATTTTAGAAGAAATCGTGGGTAATATTTACGATGAACATGATGATGTTGTAGATCCGATTGAAAAGGAAAATGAATTTACGTATTATGTCGATAATGATTTATCCATGGATACGCTAAACCATATGCTAAAAATAGCATTACCGATAGAATATGACACCGTATTGGCATGTTTTAATGACAATCAAGAAGATGGGAAATGCCAAATTGAAAACATCATATTACAAAAAGAGGGCAGTCGAATGAAAGTTGTTATTAAAGAATAATAGAAATTGATTATTATTAGTGAGAAAAGTCATTGTTTTTGATATAATGACCTGTGGAGTTGATGTATATGATTACAGTAGAGCATGTGTCTTTTGATTACCATAGCCAACCTGACGTCTTAAAAGACGTTTCTTTTACGATAGATAAGGGTAGATGGGTCAGTATTTTAGGCCATAACGGAAGTGGCAAGTCAACATTAGCTAAATTGATTGTTGGCCTATTAAAAGCCAAAGAGGGATCAATCACTGTTGATGGTATTGTATTAAATGAAGAAACAGTTTATCAGGTTCGAAAGAAAGTAGGTATTGTCTTTCAAAATCCTGACAATCAATTTGTTGGTGTCACTGTAGAAGATGACATTGCTTTTGGTATGGAAAATTTATGTTTTACACGAGAAGAAATTACAAAACGCATTGATAAATACGCCAAACAAGTTGGAATGGAAGACTATCTCAGTAAAGAGCCTCATCAACTCAGTGGTGGACAAAAGCAACGTGTCGCTATTGCTGGGATACTCGCAATGGATACCGATATTATTATTTTTGATGAAGCGACATCTATGTTAGACCCTATTGGGCGTGATGAAATCTTAGCATTCATGCAACAACTTAAACATCAAGGGAAAACAATTATTACAATCACCCATGATATGAAAGAAGCAGTGTTATCAGATGAAATCATTGACCTAAAAGAAGGACAACTGTTAACACACGATAAAACAAAAAAAGTATTACAAGATAAAGTTACATTAAATAAATCAAACTTAGAATTATTACCGTCGTTAAAATTGTATCATAAAATCAAGGAAGCAGGCATTGTTAACGAAGAATTGAGGGACTATTTATGGCAATTAAGTTTACAGAAGTAAGTTATCAGTACAGTAGTCCTGATGGTAGTTTATTTGATGCATTAAAAAACATCAACCTAGACATTGCTAAGACAGGTGAGTTTATCGCTTTAATTGGTGAAACCGGTAGTGGCAAATCAACACTTGTTCAACATATGAATGCATTAATGAAACCATCATCTGGTCAAGTTGAAATATATGGGATTAAGATCAATCATAGTAAATCAAAAAAACAAAAACTTACACCACTTCGACAAAAGGTAGGACTTGTTTTTCAATTTCCAGAATACCAACTTTTTGAAGAAACAGTGATGCGTGATATTATGTTTGGACCAAGAAACTTTAATATTTCTAAAGAAGAAGCTAAACAACGTGCCAGAAAAGCGATTATACAAGTTGGCCTTGATGAATCATATTTAGAAAGAAGTCCATTTAATCTAAGTGGTGGCGAAAAGAAACGTGTGTCGATCGCGGGTATTTTAGCAATGGAACCAGATATATTGGTTCTTGATGAGCCAACGAGCGGATTAGATCCAAAAGGAAGAGATGCATTAATAGATCTTTTTACGCTAATCCATAACACCTATCATAAGACAATTATTATTATTACTCACGACATGAATATCGTTCATCAAGTTGCTTCACGGGTACTTGTTATGCGTGAAGGAGAACTGGTTTTTGATGGCACATCAGAAGCACTATTTAATAATGAATCATTAAATAAGTGGAATTTAGAAGAGCCAGATTTAATCAAAATGACCAAACAACTTGAGCAAAGATACAGCATTTCAATGCGTCCATTTCCTAAAAATATAGATCAATTATTTCATCATATTAAGGATGTGATATGATGAATAATATTGTTATTGGTCAATATATTCCTGGATCAAGTTTTTTATATAAAATGGATCCTAGAAGTAAAATTTTAGCCCTGATATTACTTATGGTCACAACGTTTGTTTTAACAGATATAATTCAGATTCTTGTATTACTTAGTGTCTTGCTTGTTATTTTAAAACTTGGCGGGATTCCGATTGGGAGAATTGTTAAAGGATTACGTCCGATTATTGTCTTGCTTTTCTTTACATTTACATTTCAAGTATTGTTTATTAAAACAGGTCGAATTATACTAGATGAAACATTACATTATAGTTTCTATACTATTTTATTAGCGGTTGGTGTTGTTCTTTTTTGGATGATAACAAAACGCTTTATAAAATTTAAAATCTCATACTTTTTAATGATGATTGTTGGTATCTTAAGTATATTTATGTATTATCCAATTGGAGACCCATTCGCACAAGGGCAGTTGGTTATTTATACAGGTGGGTTACAAGGTGCTTTCTTTATTATGGTTCGCTTAATCATCATTGTCACGCTCTCAACTATTTTAACCCTTACAACGAAACCAACTGATTTAACGTTAGGGTTAGAACAACTTTTAAAACCACTATCGATCATAAAGGTAAGTGCCGAAGAAATTGCCCTGATTATTAGTATAGCCTTACGCTATATCCCAACGCTTCTAGACGAAGCCAATAAAATAATGTTGGCACAAGCTTCGCGCGGTGTTGACTTTAAAGAGGGGAAATTAAAGGATAAAGTCGTGCAAATCATCAGTTTACTTGTGCCAATGTTTATTATTAGTTTTAAGCGAAGTGATGAACTTGCGAATGCAATGGAAGCACGAAATTTTGTACCAGGTAATAGACGGACTAGACTGCATATATTAACATGGCAAACGATTGATACAATTACCATCATAATCACTGCTATCACCATTCCGGTAGCTATATTACTTCGCGTGATGCTAGGATGAGACTAATTCAAGAGTTCTATCAAGCATTGAATGATAAAAATCATAGTTTGTTGCTGGCATGTGTTGATGAATCTCATTTTAAAGGTAATATCCAACATGGCTATATGTTTGAATCACTGGATACCTTTCTTGATTATTATTTTCAACTTTATGGTCCATTTATCATCAATAAAATAACACAATATGGTAGTAAAAACTATGTCTCTTTAACTCTTAATAATGAGACAATCGCCACAAAACTAACGATTGAAAATAATAAAATCATCCACCATTATCACATGGTAGATGATGGCAAAAAAAGGATAAAAGCAACGCTTTCTTACAATGGTTATAGCTATTATGGTTTTCAAAAACAAGACACGAAGAATACAATTCAAGAAGTTGTTGAAACAACCATATCTCAAGCATTAAATGATACAATTACCATCGTAAGTAGTGGCCGTACAGACCGTAAAGTTCATGCTAACAGACAAGTGATTCATTTTGACACAACATCGCAAATGCCCATTGAAAAATACCGATATATTATTAATGCATTGTTACCAGATGATATCTATGCATTTGAGTTTATGGCAATGCCAAAAGCATTTCACGCACGGTTTGATGTGGTTCAAAAGGAATACTTGTATAAATTAAGTACTAATCCTTATGATGCAACACAAGCCCATAATGTGTGGTTTGTAGAACCATTTGATATTAAAAAATTTAAAGAAGCACTGGAAGATACATTAGGGACCCATGATTTTTATCCATTTAGTAAACGGCCACAAACGAAAAACACAGTTCGACATATTGATGCTATAAATATTAAAACAACTGATGGTATGATTAATGTAACAATTAAAGCCAAAGGGTTTTTACGACATATGGTGCGTTATATCATTGGTGCAGCTGTTATGATTGCTCAAAACAGAGTAGATTTCACCATAAAAGATGTCTTTCGAGAAAATGATAACGAGATGATTAAGACCCTTGCAAATCCTGCAGGGCTATACTTAAACAATGTTTATTATGGAGAAACGCAATAGTTTATTGGCGTATAAATTTTTAATGAAACAAATAAAAGATGAGGTCGATTATCAATTTAATCGGTCTCATCTTTTTTAAACTGTTTTCTTTGGTTTGTGAATAAAGAAAGACAACAATAAAGCAATAGAAGTAAAGATAACCATACCAATAATGGCAATCGTATAATTCCCATTAAAATCATAATTAATACCAAACGGGAGAGGTCCTAACGCACTACCAATAACCATAAAGACTGTGGCAGTCCCCCGAATGCTACCGAGGTATTTACGGCCAAAATAGTTTGGCCAAACAACATTTACGCTAAGAATTTGAACGGCTAGTGCAAGGCCATAGAATAACATAAATATAATTGCAGAGATTAATCCTGAAACACCCAAGATTAGAAACAGCATACTTAAAATAATCATAGTCAATGTAACACTCAAAATATATTTAATCTTAAATTGATCAACAATTGGTCTTGCAAGAAACGGAGATAAAAATGACGGTAACGCAATTAGACCAAGCACAAGTGATGCTGAGGTATTACTTACGTTTTTTAGTTCCATCAGTGTAAAGAAGTGAAAAGTAAGACCAGTTGTGAACATTGATGGCACCATACCAATCATTCCAATCATCCAAAACTCTTTTGTCCTTATTGCTTCTTTTAAAGTAAAACTTGTTCTTTCCATGGTTTCTAGTGCACGTTTAACATCTTCATCAGATCCAACACTATCATTGTCCATCGTTAAACCAATATCTTCAGGTCGATTCACCGCAAACAAATAGACAAGTGGTAAGAATCCAACTAAGAGGATAACACCCCATACGCGCCATGCTTGTTGCCAACCAATTTGCGTGATTAACCACAAATTAAATGCAGGAACACCTAATGTTGCAAGAAATCCACCAATACCACTTAAGCTCATTGCAAAAGCACGTTTCTTTTCAAACCATTGAGGGACTAAAGAACTAGGTAATAGAGTCATCGAACCTTGTCCAAAATAGCGTAAAAAGACAAAGCCTGCAAAAACCATATAGATACTTGTGACAAAACTATTATAAAAAGCAGTGATTGCTAACATTATTGCGACAATAATCAGCATCCGTCGTGCCCCAAACCGATCTATCATCTTACCCATAAAAATGAGAGATAAGCCACTAATTATAGTTGCAATACTATAAGCAGATGAAATCATCGTACTTGAGAAATCAAATGTATCTTGATAGGCATTTATAAACACACTGATTGAGTACGTTTGTCCTGGTGAACTCATCAGTAAGGTGACACCACTTAACATAACAATGTACCATCCATAGTACATAACTTTATTTAATTTTAACGCAATTGTTTTCACAAAATCACTCCAAACAAAAAGAATTATATCATACTTTATGATTATATCAAAGGTCTAGACAAAATCTTCTAAAACACTAATTGCATGGTATGTGCAAAAAAATATTGTAATTTATTGAAGTCTATCTTATACTTAACATAAGAACCCTTATGATTATGGATGGAGGAAATCATGGCAATCAAAGAACATTTTTTAACCACTCAAAAAGAACGCACTTCTTACGGCGCATGGTTTGTATGACAAAACATAATCTATTTCATGGTGATTACATATCTAGCCAATTTTTTAACTGATGAAGTGGGACTTGCCGCAGGTGCTGTTGCCACTTTAATGTTGGTTGCTCGAGTCTGGGATGCAGTAAATGATCCCATGTTAGGTTCTCTAGTAGATGCCTCAAATCCAAAGAAAGGCAAATTTAAACCTTGGGTTGATGCCGTAACGATTGTAATGCCAATTGTTACAATCTTAGCTTTTTGGAATTTTAATGGTAGTGATTCGTTTAATCTATTTTATGCATATGTTTCATATATTATTTGGGGTATGGTTTATACAGTTAGTGATGTCCCTATTTTTGCGCTCGCAACAACAATGACAGATGTACCTCAAGAACGGGTCAGTATTATTTCAATAGGGCGCTTAGCTGCAGGTTTGGCATCGATTGTCATCGGTATTGCTGGGGCGCAATTTATTTCTTATCTAGGCTACCGGACAACAATTATTATATTAATGAGTCTGTCATTTATTGTCATGGCTCCGTTACGTTTTTTTGTCAAAGAACGTGTGAAAGCAAAACGTGATTATCAAGTAACACTCAAATCAATGTTTAGTGCGGTGTTTCAAAACAAATATTTACTTATTTTCTACGCTAGTTTTATCGCCATTAATACAACATTAACGCCAATGACACTCGGTCCTTATTTTGCAAAATGGAACTTAGGTGACATTGGGTTACAATCGCTTATTATGGAAACCATGGCTCCAGTAATGATTTTTTTACCGCTGTTAACGCCGTGGTTAGTGAGAACGTTTGGTAAACGCAAAGTCTTTATCTACGGCATTGGAAGTAGTATTATTTTTAGTATTATTCAATATTTATCAGGATATGATTCATTAACGATTTTTCTAATTTTTAACTTTTTGAAATTCTTTGGACTTCTAGCACCAATGGTAATGATGGGGATTTTTACAGCCGACATAGTTGAATACGGCGCATATCATTCTGGAAAACGTCAAGAGGGAATCACATTCAGCATTCAAACATTTTCAACGAAATTAGGTAGTGGTATTTCAGCAGCCATTTCATTATGGCTAATTGACTTATACGGCTATGTTGGTGATGCGCCTTCGCAAAGTGCACACACGTTAGAAGGGATATGGATGACATCAACAGTAGTCCCAATAATTGGTCTTGTCATGCCTTAATTATTTTCACATGGAAATATGATTTGACTGAAGAAAAAGTTAAAAACATAATAGAATCAATGAAAGCAAAAGGAAAAATTGTTGAAAAAGAAAGTTAGGAGTGTTCGTTATGACTGAAACAGCTAAACACATTGTGAGTAGTCTTACATTAGAAGAAAAAGCCTTATTATGCAGTGGTAAAAACTTTTGGTACTTGAATAGCATCAACCGTCTTGACTTACCTGAAATCATGGTAACAGATGGACCACATGGCCTTCGAAAGCAAGCTGGCGAAGGCGACCATATTGGCCTAAACAAAAGTGTTAAAGCAACCTGTTTTCCAACCGCAAGTTTACTTGCAAGCACTTGGGATCAAGACTTGATTAAAACAGTTGGTGCGGCATTAGGTGAAGAATGTGTTCAAGAAAATGTATCGGTTTTACTTGGACCAGGTGCTAACATTAAACGCCATCCGTTATGTGGCCGTAATTTTGAATATTTTAGTGAAGATCCTCTATTAAGCGGAAAATTAGCGGCCGCTTGGATCAAAGGTGTACAATCACAAGGCGTTGGGACTAGCTTAAAACATTATGTCGCAAACAACCAAGAAACAATGCGGATGGTTGTAGATACAATTATTGATGATCGAACATTACGGGAACTTTATCTAAAAAGTTTTGAAATTGCTGTTAAAGAAGCACAACCGTGGACAGTCATGTGCGCATACAATAAAGTTAATGGAACCTATCTCGCAGAACACCATAAATTACTCGACAAAGTTTTAAAACACGAATGGCAACACACTGGCCTAGTTGTAACAGACTGGGGTGCAAATAATCATCGAGTTAAAGGATTATTGGCAGGTCAGGAATTAGAAATGCCAGGTAGTGGTGCATACAATAAGGAAATAATTATTAACGCCATAGAAACGAAAGCGTTAGATGAAACTGTTTTGGACAAACGGGTTGAGCGAATTGTTGACTTAATATTAAAAGCTAAACCTAATCTAGATAAACAAACACCTTATGACCAAAACCAACACCATCAACTTGCAAGACGCGTTGCGGCAGAAGGGATGGTTCTTCTTAAAAACAAAAATAAACTATTACCACTTAATAAGAATCAAACAGTCGCTTTAATTGGTGGCTTTGCAAAAACCCCACGTTATCAAGGCAGTGGCAGTAGTTTGATTAATCCTCACCAAGTTACAACTGCGTTTGATGCGTTTACAACACAACTGAATGACAACTTGTTGTATGCTAAAGGATATGATGTTGCATCAGATCAAATTGATCAAGCATTGATTGATAATGCTTTAAAGATTGCAAAAAAAGCTGATGTAGTCGTTGTAATGGTAGGGTTAACGGATAACTATGAAAGTGAAGGGTTCGACCGAGATCATCTACATCTCCCTAACAATCACAATGCATTAATTGAAGCCTTATCGACAGTAACGAATAATATTGTTGTCACGTTATCAAATGGCGCACCGGTCACAATGCCATGGCAACAAAATGTCAGTGCCATTATTGAACAATATCTAGGTGGACAAGGATCAGGACAAGCGCTAGCTGACGTGGTATTTGGCGATGTTAATCCAAGTGGGAAATTAGCTGAGACATTTCCTAATAGTTTAGAAGAACTTCCTGCTAATCAAGATTTTGGGAAATCAGAAAGACAAGTCGTATACCGCGAAGGTCTTTATGTGGGATACCGAGCTTATGATTCAATGCAACAAACACCATTATATCCTTTTGGATATGGATTAAGTTATAGTACATTCAAAATTGAAAAGGTATCTTTTTCACTTAATCAACAAAATGATATCGAAGTGACTTGTCAAATCACAAATACGGGTGATGTATTTGGTAAAGAAATAATCCAAGTTTATGTTGGTAAAAAAGACAGTTTTGTTTATCGACCTCATAAAGAATTAAAAACATTTCAAAAAATAGCATTAAAGCCACAAGAAACCAAAACGATAAAACTTGACATAGCACATATAGAACTGGCAGTTTATCAAGGTGACGAATTCAAGGTTGAACCAGGTGAGTATACGCTTTATGTGGGAACATCAAGTCGAAACATTGTAAAAGAAAAAACGATTACAATTCAATCAAGTGATAACGTGATACCTGATGCGTTAACAACATATCACAATATTCAATATCCATTTATGCCAACTGATAGTGATGTGATCCAACTGTTAGGGCATGATTTACCACAAAAACCATCCTTAAAACCGTACAATTTTAACAGTACTTTAGGAGAGATTAAAGAGACGTTTATTGGTAAAAAACTATACAAAACAGTACAAAAGCAAGTTAAAAAAATGATGCAGGAATCAACTGATGATGTGACTAAAAACATGATTGAACAGATGCTTGATGAAATGCCTTTTCGGGCATTAGTTATGATGAGCAACGGAGCGATTAGTTACCGTCGAGGACAAGGCTTATTGGATTTAATGAATCGTAAATTTTTAAAAGGGGTTTGGAAAATCATCAAAAAATAAAAAAAAGTATGTTGCCAAATTTCGGCAACATACTTTTTATCAAGCGGTTTTTGATTTAAATAAATAGGGATAACTAAGAAAGATAAGTATTATCCCAATGATAAATACGAAGAAGGGATATAGTGAAATTGTAGTGAGGTCAAAAATTAATCCAGCTAAGGGTGTTAATATTCCAAACCCCATATACCCTATGGCCATTTGTAAACTAATAATTTTAGAAATCTGTTGTTTATCAAAATGAACGTTATTTAGATACATCATATTCGGATACACTGGCGCACAACCTAACCCTAACATAATAACGATAATAAAATAAATGATAAGACCATTGAACGGATTTAAAATAAGTAGTAATGCACCACCAACAATTATTAATTCACCAGAAATAATTAATGTCTTAGGGTGTATCTTATACGTCAAAAGACCACTTAAGATACGGCCAATTGTGAAACTTAGATAATACGCTGTTGTAAACAAAGCCGCTCCGCCATAAGACACATCATGAATAATATAGAAGTAACTTGCAAT
>JAIPGE010000008.1 GCA_021736285.1 Candidatus Izemoplasma sp. | reverse complement strand
CATAACAATTTCCGGAGATGAACAACAGACAGAGATGATTATTAAAATAGCTGATTATATTTCTCAAATCACTTTAGATGATCATGTAAATCAATATCGTTATTTAGATGGTGTATGTGAACAACAATATATATATCAACAAACATTGGTAACTGAAACGGTGGATTGTCAAGACAATAACCAGTTTCTATTTATTAAACAACTAGATTATACATGGTTTGAGTTAAATCAAGGAACTTACCAACTAAGAGAAACCTATATTGGCAGTTTTCAAGATTTAATTGAATCGGGGTTGCCTAGTTTCATAGTAGAAAGTGTGACATTATCAATCGCCGATCAATATGTTAGTGGATTGACGTTGTCATTGACAAAAAATACTCTTAGTTACAACATCCAAATTCATATTTCAAAGATTGATAATGTCACACTAATGTGGGGTGAAATCAATGAATAAAATCAAAGTTATCATTGTATTATTATTTTTCATCACCAATATTGCAGTTACTGAAGTCACTGCCCTT
Source organism: Candidatus Izemoplasma sp. (assembly GCA_021736285.1). Taxonomy (GTDB): domain Bacteria; phylum Bacillota_I; class Bacilli_A; order Izemoplasmatales; family Izemoplasmataceae; genus JAIPGF01. The sequence continues at coordinate 18,364 of JAIPGE010000008.1, read as the reverse complement.
TTCCGAGTTAATGAAGAAACAAAAGAAACCATCTTTGTTGAAGGTGTTCGACATACAGAAATTTATGGCAGTATAAATTATGATGGGGATGAAACACCACAAAAAATTAATTATTTAGGAGCAAATCCTACAACATTTAGTAATCTAAATATTGTAACAGGAGACAATTATTTGAATCATGGCTGGGGTAAAGGAGATTTATTAACGTTAATTGATAACATCAATGGACAGTATCCAAACTACAATGTTATCGGTGGTGTCAATGGTGATTTCTTTGGGGCAAGTGGTATTCCAATCGAAGCCTATGTTCGTGATTTTGAAGTCATTAGTTCGGGGCTAGGAATTCACCGCACTGTCCTTGGATTTAAAGATACTGGCGAAGTTGTATATGGAACACCGTGTTTTGATGGATATGAGTTATTGGTTAAAAATGACCTTGGTCAAAAAAAACAAAGTTTATCAATCAACAGTATCAACCAGACACCTATCATCAGTAGTGCGCTTACAATCTACTTTGATAGCTACACAGAAGCGATTGACAATGCGTATGATAAAGTTGTTATCGGATTAGATGAATCCCATTTTGATGACAATGGAGCGACCCACTTTGGCAAAGGTAATTTCGTTTCTAGTACAACCGATACCTTAGATGAAGTTGCCCCATTAACAATGATTATTGTAGGGGAGAACTTTAACGACGATGAGCTTATTACAGAAACAGATGAAGTTATTGTACAAAAAAAACTTGCTTGTGGATATGAAGATGTCCGTTTTGCGATTGGTGGCTGGAGTGTTTTGATAGAAAACAATAATGTTATTTCTGAATATACTTCTGGAGCTGGGCTTCACTATCGACACCCACGTACAGCGGTAGGAATTAAAGAAGATGGAACCGTGTTTTTTGTTACTGTAGACGGTCGTGATGTAGATGGTAGATGGAAGGGGATGACGCATCCTGAACTTGCAGAATTAATGGCTCATTTTGGGGCAGTTAATGCGTTTAATTTAGATGGTGGCGGTTCTACAACAATGGCAGTATTAAATGATGATCTAGAATATCATATTGTGAACACACCATCGGATGGGAACCCAAGACCCGTAACGAACGGGTTATTCTTTGTTAAAGGAGAACACATTCCTGTTCCTGAAGATGCATTGTTCCCTGATACACGAGAACTATTGCCACTACCAACAAATATATTTATTCAAGATGGCTTGTTATCTTTTGATGCAATTGATCATGCAACAGGATATGAAATTAGTATCAATGGCAACACAAGTGAATTAGATACCAATACTTATCAGTTAGATTTGACACCAGGAACGCATGAAATAATGATTCGTGCACTAGGGGATAAGACAAGTTATAAAACATCTGACTATACAGAACTAATCCTTTATACAGTCTATACAGAAAACATGAGTGATATCATCGATTTCTTAAAGCAATATAGCAAACATGAAACAACCAATTAAATTTTGACTGAATAAACTTTAACAAGAGGTGTTTTGATGAACATTATTACATGTATCAAACAAGTACCAGCATCAAGTAATGTGAAAGTTGATTCTAATACAGGCGTGTTGATTCGTGAAAGCAACAATGTAAAAATGAATCCGTATGATCTTTATGGATTAGAAACTGCTTTTCAAATCAAAGAGATGAAAGAATCAGTTGATATACACGCTGTGACTATGGGGCCACCAAGTGCTAAACAAGTGCTTGAAGAAGCGCTCTATATGGGCGCAGATGAAGCCACACTGGTTAGTGATCGGCGATTTGCTGGTGCAGATGTCCTTGCCACATCATATACATTATCTCAATTAATTGATCATATCAGCAATTACGATATGATTATTTGCGGGAAACAGACAACGGATGGTGACACAGCACAAGTGGGTCCAGAAATTGCTGAATTTTTAAATATTCCCCATGTACCTTATGTTGTAGATATTATTGAAATTAATAGGGATGGTATTGTAGTTAAAAGCACTTATGATACATATGATGAAATAGTATCGGTTAAATTTCCTTGTTTGTTGACATTAGACAAAGGTAGTCAAGTGCCACGGTTACCATCATATAAGCGTAAACAGATAATGAAAACACATCAGATTGAAACCATTACATTAGATGATCTTGATGATCAAAATCCGAATCATTATGGTTTAAATGGATCACCAACACAAGTTGAGGAAATTTTCCCCCCTGATAAACGTTCTGATTCAATCCAAATCAAAGGAAGTAACAAAGAAGTGACAAAAGAAATAATGGATATTTTAGCAAAAAACAGATACTTATAGGAGATTACAATGGGATATATTAAAATCAATCAAAAGAAAGTTACACAAGATTTAGCAGATGAGTTACAAGATATCTGTCCATTTAATGCCTTTGATTATGTTGATCAATATTTGTCAATCAATGCAGCTTGTAAAGTCTGTAAAATCTGTGTAAACAAAGGACCCGAAGGTATTTGTGAATTTATAGAAGAAACACAAGTTCAGATTAATAAAAAAGATTATAAAGGAATAGCGGTTTATATTGAACAAAAAGATAATCAAGCACATAAAGTAGGGTGGGAGTTGATTGGAAAAGCAAAAGAGCTTGCTTTGAAAACAGAAGAACCTGTCTATGCAATTGTGATTGGAAATGATGTTATGAAAATCGCTGAAGAAGCATTAAACTATGGGATTGATAAAGTATTTGTTTATCAGAACAAGGCATATAGAAATTTTAATGTTGAAAATTATACAAATGTTATCGAAGCATTTTATCGTAAATACAAGGTGAACATTATATTAGTTGGGGGAACCATGCTTGGACGTAGTTTTGCCCCACGTATTGCAGCGCGATTACGAACAGGCTTAACAGCCGATTGCACCAAACTTGATATCAAAGAAAATGGTGATTTGTTACAAATACGACCTGCTTTTGGAGGGAATATTATGGCAAAGATACATACGCCTAACAATCGTCCTCAATTGGCTACGATCCGATATAAAATGTTCGATGCACCACCTAAAATAAAACGATTTGGGGAAATTGTAGAAGAACCAACTGACGATATTATAATAAAGACAACCATTGAATTGCTTGATACTATTCATCAACCCAAAGTAAAAGATATTAATGATGCTGAAATTATTATTGCTGTCGGAAGAGCATTTAAAAAACAAAGCGATTTAGATTTAATTAAACCACTCCAAAAACGTTTAAATGCTGAAATTGCTTGTACGCGTCCACTGATAGAAAATGGGTGGTTTGATCCCCGTAAGCAAATCGGGTTATCTGGACGAACAGTAAAACCTAAATTAATCATTAATTTAGGTATTAGTGGTGCTGTTCAATATATTGAAGGCATGAAAGAGTCAGAGTTAATCATTACAGTTAATCATGATTCATCAAATAAACTATTTGATATTTCACATTATGCCATTCACGGGGATATTTATGATATTTTACCTGAATTAAATAAGCAATTAGAAGTATTAGAACAATAAGATTAAGGAGCATTGTATGACTTATAAAATATTGACAAAAGAAGATATTGCAACATTAGGAAGAATTGTTGGAACAGAACACATTATACTAAAAAAAGATATAGCAATTGATTTAACCCATGATGAATTGGGTGCTGTTTCAGCCTACCCAGAAATTGTTATTGAAGTCAATCAAACAAAACAGGTTAGTGCTATTATGAAGTACGCTTTTCAAGAACATATTCCTGTTACAGTAAGGGGAAGTGGTACAGGATTGGTAGGTGCATGTGTCCCTATTGAAGGGGGCATCTTACTTGATATGACCAAACTCAATAATATTATTGAGTTAGATCCAATCAATATGACATTACGTGTTGAACCAGGTGTACTACTCATGGAAATCGCAGAGTATGTTGAAAAAGAAGGATATTTTTATGCACCAGATCCAGGTGAAAAAAGTGCCACTATTGGAGGCAATATAGCAACCAATGCCGGTGGTATGCGTGCTGTTAAATATGGTGTAACACGTGACTGGATTCGGGGACTAGAAGTGGTTTTACCCAATGGTGAAACAATCCAAACAGGTGGTAAGATTGTAAAAAATTCTTCAGGTTATGCAATTAAGGATTTAATTATTGGTTCTGAGGGCACATTAGGAATCATTACAGAAGCTACCTTGAAATTAATACAAAAACCAAAGAAAAGTGTAAGTATGTTAATTCCATTTTTGAATCGTGAAGATGCTATTGAAGCAGTACCACAAGTTATTAGCGCACACAGTTTACCAACCGCGGTAGAGTTTTTAGAAGCTTCCTCATTGCGATTCAGTGAAGAATTTTTAGGAAAAAGAATTCCGCATGCAAATTATGATGCGTATCTTTTAATTTCCTTTGATGGCACAACGCAATCACAAATTGATAGTGATGTGGATATCATCAGTGATATGTGTGTTAATCAACTTGGCGCAATTGATGTTTATTTGGTTGATACAGAAGAACGAATGAGTAGTGTTTGGAGTGCTCGTGGTGCATTCTTAGAAGCGATAAAAGCATCAACTACTGAAATTGACGAGTGCGATGTCGTCTTACCAAGAGAATACATCGGTCCTTACTTAGCATTCACAGATGCATTAAGTCAAGAACTTGGCATTAGGATACCCTATTTTGGACATGCAGGTGATGGTAATTTACATATTTATTTTTGTAAAGATGATTTATCAGATGGTGTTTGGCAAAAAAAACGTGACATTGGCTTTGAAAAAATGTATGAAAAAGCATTTACTTATGGTGGGCTTGTAAGTGGTGAACATGGTATTGGCTATGTCAAAAAAACATATCTAGAAAAACAAGTCGGCCAAACCCAAATTAAACTTATGCAGGGGATTAAAAAGGTGTTTGATCCAACTAATATATTGAATCCTGGTAAAATAACATAGTTTCTCCTCTCATGGAAACTAATAAAATAGGAAGACATTGTCTTCTTATTTTATTGAAAAAAACTGTTAGAAACACCTATTGTTTTTTCAAAATAAGTGCTATAATAGTTTTGAAGAGGCAGGTGATAATTTGAGTGTAATGTTGAACATGCTGAAATATAAAGAAGATTTAAGCATGGCGGAACGTGCAGTATTAGATTATTTAATAGAGAATAAAGCAGTATTAAAAAATTTTAATGTTGAAAAAATTGCAGAAGCCGCGTATACCTCTCCAGCGTCTGTTGTTCGAATGTGCAAAAAACTTGGTTATAAAGGGTTCAAAGATTTTAAAATTGACTTTATTTTATCGAATGCTAAAATTGAGATACCAGAAAACAAAGAATATAATGATGTTATTTTATCAAAAGACTCACATTATGGAAAAACCGCCATTGAAAACAATATTCGTATTTTAGAAGATACTTTGAAAATTCACGATCCAAAAGCACTCCATCAGGCAGCTGAATCAATAATGCGGGCACGAAAGGTCCTCATTCTGGGGAAAGGGTCATCGTATTTGGTGTGTAAAGATTTAGAAATGAAATTACGACGTATCAATAAAATGGTTATTGCTCAAGGGGAATCGCACGAACAATTGGTAGATGCAACATTCTTAAATAAGAACGATGTTGTGGTCTGTATATCAAATTCTGGTAAAACAAAAGAAGTCGTGAGTTCGGCACTTCTTTCAAGAGAGAAAAAAGCAAAGATAATCAGTATTGTTAAACTGGGAACGAGTTTACTTGCAGAATTATCTGATATTGTTCTTTACACAACAAGTTTAGAGGGTGAGTTTCGCTCTGCCGCAATGACATCAAGAATATCACAGTTATGTGTTATTGATGCACTCTTTACTAATTGTGCGTACATCGATATTGATAAATCCGTGAGGATGTTAGAAAAAACCTTTCAAACATTTAAAAAGTACAGACGATAAAACTAAAAAAACGGCTATTAATAGCCGTTTTTTATTGAATAATGAATAAAAATGATAGCGTTTTTTTGATTTTTGAAAAAAACAACCTAAATTGAACAGTTTATTGTAAAATAAATAAGATGAATTATAATTATATTGTAGGAGTGTGATGTATTTGAGAAAGTTAGCGATAGGCATTATGAGTGGCACATCATTGGATGGTATTGACGCTGTTCTAGCTGAAATAACAGGATCATTTAAACAAACAAATATCAAGATGCTAAAAGCTCTGACATTTTCATATCACAAATCATTGAAACACAAGATAAAAACATTTTTAGAATCACAAACGCTTTCACTAAGTGATATATGTAGTGTCAACTTTGAATTGGCGTATCAATATGCAGCATGTGTTAAAAAATTATGCAAAGAAAGTAAGATATCACTTAAAGATATCGATTATATCGCATCACATGGACAAACCCTATATCATATTAATGATGAATCGCAGACACATATCTCTTCTACATTACAACTGGGCGATGGCAGTGTTTTAGCCAATTTAACAAATGTGACAGTTATCTCGAATTTCCGAAGTGCAGATATTGCTTGTGATGGTAAAGGGGCACCACTTGTTCCATATGCTGATTATGTTCTATTTTCTCATCCTAAAAAGACACGCTTGATGCAAAACATTGGTGGTATTGCGAATGTGACGGTATTAAAACAAAACGGGAGATTAGAAGATGTGATCGCATTTGATAATGGTCCAGGAAATATGATGATTGATTATGCCATGACCCAACTTTTTAACCAACCTTATGATAATTTTGGACAGATTGCAAAACAAGGCAATCTAAGTGAAAAGATGTTATCTGCATTAATGTGCAATCCATATTTCGATAAACACCCTCCAAAATCTACAGGAAGAGAATTATTTGGTGATCATGTTACCCAAAATATATTAAATCAATATCAACATATTAATCCCGAAGATATTATTACCACGTTAACACATTTTACAGCAAAAACAATTGCTAACTCATATCAAACATTTATTGATGATGACATTGATGAAGTTATTGTATCAGGTGGAGGGGCATATAATAAAACACTTTTGGCATTAATACAATCATATACAAAAATTAAAAAGGTCTTTACATTAGAAGCATTAGATATGAGCAGTGACTATAAAGAAGCACTTGCATTTATAATTCTTGGAAATGAAACCTTGCAACATAAACCAAGTAATGTCCCTAACGCAACTGGTGCAAAAAAACATACAATTTTAGGACAAATTAGTCCAGTTTATAAAGGATGATGTGAATGAGATATATAATCGCCTACGATGGTGGCGGAACAAAGACACACGTGACTGTCGTTGATTTAAATGGCAACATTGTTTTTAATAAAACTACATCGGGAAGTAATATTACCAGTTTAGGAGACGTTGCTTTTACAACAGTGATTGAAGGTCTTTATAATGATTTAAAAAATAGCTTGATGATAACGAAAGAAGATATTGAATTAATTTACTTGGGATTAAGTGGCGCAGATTTAAAGGCAGATTATAAACGATTGTACACTGCATGCAAGCCTATTTTTAAAGAAGTTAAACATATTATTGTGAACGATGCATGGATTATCCTACGAAGTGGTGTTAAAAAACCATATGGTGCAGTGGCGATTTGTGGTACGGGGACAAATAGTGCAGCAATTAATCAACAAAATGAAAGAGCTATTTTACGTGCATTAAGTTATACACTTGGCACAAAAGGTGGCGGACTAGACATTGCTCGAGACGCTTTACACTATGCTTATCGTGCAGATGAGTTAACGTATCAAGATACATTGTTACGTACAGAAATACCCAAACTATTTGATAAAGAAAATCTATCTGAATGCATTGATTTATTCTATCCTACATGGTCAGTCTCGAAACAAGAACTTGGAGACATCACTGCACTTGTTAATGAGTGTGCCTTGCACAATGATAACATTTCAAATATGATTCTTGCACATAATGCGCACCATATTGCGCTACAGACTGCTGGTGTTATGAAACAATTAAAGATGACAAAAGATCGTTGTCCTGTGGTTGTTGGAGGGCGTGTATTTCAAGGCAAAGCACCCATTTTTCAAGATACGTTCAAGAAAACCATTCGAGGGGAATGTCCACACATTACTATTATCACACCTAAATTTAAACCCGTGATTGGTGCATACCTTTCAGCATTAGATGAACTAGGTATCACACAAACCAAAGAAATAGTACAAAATTTAAGTAAAAGTGGTGGGTTATTATGAAAAAAGGAATAAAAGTTGTAACGATTGGTGGGGGATCGAGTTATACGCCTGAATTGATAGAAGGGTTTATTAAAAGGTATCATGAAATGCCAATTCGAGAACTTTGGCTTGTTGATGTTGAAGCCGGAAAAGAAAAACTTGAAATTGTAGGTTCTTTGGCAAAGAGAATGATTGAAGAAGCAAAAGTTGATATTGATCTCCATTGGACATTAAACCGAAAAAAAGCACTTAAGGATGCTAATTTTGTAACCACACAATTTCGTGTGGGAGGACTTGATGCACGTATTTTAGATGAGCGAATTCCGGCCAAATATAATATGTTAGGTCAAGAAACAAACGGAGCTGGTGGTGTCTTTAAAGCACTGAGAACTGTACCTGTTATATATGATATTATTGAAGACATCAATACGTTATGTCCAGAAGCATGGTTGATTAATTTTACCAATCCTGCAGGCATTGTCAGTGAAGCAGTATTTCGTTACACTGATTTTGAACGATTCATCGGTGTGTGTAACGTTCCAATCAATCTAACCAATCATTTTGCAAGAGTACTTAAAACAGATGTTAAGAAAATCATTCCTTATTTTGGTGGACTCAATCATCTCTCATATGTGTTTCATATCTATCAAAAGAGCAAAGACTATTTACCAGACATTATGCATCATCTAAAACAAGAACAAATTTCTATGAACAATATTGATCCAATGGCATGGGACATTGATTTTATCGAACAACTTGGAGTTTACCCAAGTCCTTATCATAAATATTATTACTATTATAAAGAAATGTATCAAAAATTTATGACCCAATATAATCATGGAGAAACTCGGGCTGAACATGTTAAAGAATTAGAACAAACCCTGTTTAAAAAGTATCAAGATACAAATCTAAAAACCAAACCAAAAGAATTAGAAGAACGTGGTGGTGCCTATTACTCAGATGTAGCATGTAGTGTCATTAGTTCCATTTATAATGACAAACGCGAATACCATGTTGTCAATACCGTTAATAATGGATTTATTACTGATTTACCTTATGGATGTGCGATTGAAATTACTAGTCGAATCACTAAGGATGGACCTGTTCCTGTGTATATTGGCCGGCTACCAAACGAGATTAAAGGATTGGTCCAAAATGTTAAATCTTTCGAAGAGATATTGGTTGACGCCATCTTTGAAAAGAATTTAAAAAAAGCAAAGTTTGCGTTACAAATCAATCCCTTCACTAATTCTATTAATGATGCATCACAAGCATTTGATGAACTTGTTGAAGCACATAAACCATATTTAGATTATTATCTTAAGGAGCAATCATGAAATTAGTTAAGTATAGTAATAAAGAACCAGTGTATTATTACAACACAAACAAACAAGTTACAATTCCAAATACGTATAAGGAAAAACCTTTTAGAGCAATGTGGGTCAGTAATGTAGCCAATATTGACTTGCCAACACTTGACGATCCAACGTATAAACAACAAGTACTAACAATGCTTGACACGTGTCAGCGTTATAATCTCAATGCTATTTTCTTTCAAGTAAGAACAACAAATGATGCTTTCTATGCTTCAAAACTAAATCCCTATAGTCGTTTTTTTACAGGTGAAGAAGGAAAAAAACCACCTTTCGATGTATTTGCTTGGATTATTAAAGAAGCGCACAAAAGACATATTGAAGTACACGCTTGGTGTAATCCATTCCGAATCAGTTTTGATGGCAAATTATCGATTGAAGACTACTTAGCAACATGTGATGACCTGAATTTTGCAAAACAACATCCCGACACAATAATGCTAGATAAAAAAGGCAAACTTATCTTAAATCCTGGTGATAAAGACGTACGTGATTTTATCGTTGAATCGATGCGTGAACTCACAACAAATTATGATATTGATGGGATTCACTTTGATGATTACTTTTATCCCTACAGTGGTCTTGATGATCGATATGATGATCATAATGAATTTTCCGCACAAGAAAAAACACTGGGTGACTTTAGACGGGATAATATTAATCAAACAATGCAAGGAGTTTATAAAGCAATTAAAAAAGAAAAGCCACAAATTGCTTTTGGGATTAGTCCCTTTGGTATTTGGAAAAATCAAACAAAAGAAAATTATGGTAGTCATACCGATCCGAAGTGTAGTGAAAGTTATTACAATCAATATGCAGATACACTGGCTTGGATTAAAGGTGACTATGTTGATTATATCGTACCGCAAATTTATTGGGAGTTTGGTCATCATATTGCACCATTTGCGGATATTTGTGATTTTTGGTGTGACGTCTGTAAAGCGACATCAACTAAATTATATATAGGTCACGGTGCTTATCGTTTGGGGAATGAAGGAGAATTTTCAAACCCACTTGAAATTGTAGACCAAGTCAAATACGCAAATCAAAAAGATGAGGTTTCAGGCAATGTCTTTTTCACGTATAAAACATTTATAGACAAAGATAAAGCATATGATGGTATGCAAGCATTAAAAAAACTATTACTGAAGAGTAATACTTAAGAAAGGACGGAAGTATGCTCAACCATTACACTAACCATTGAGTATACGCATAACTTATGAAATCATTTTATAAATTATGGATTATGCTTTTATTTATCCTTATCACATTACCATTTATACACCCAGTCAATGCTGAATTGACATTAGAACCACTCATGAGAGATGGATCATCTGTCAAGCATTTTTGGTCAACAGAAGAAGTGATGATTCCTACCACATATACAGAAAAGTCTACAGAGTTTCGTGGGGTTTGGGTCGCAACGGTATACAACTTAAATATGCCAGTACATACCAGTGAAACACAATATAAAACGGCATTTTTGGATCTTATTAATGAAGTCCTAGAGAGTAATATGAATGCGATGTTGTTTCAAGTTAGACCATTGAATGATGCATTTTATGACAGCGCATATGCGCCGTGGAGTCGTTATTTGACAGGTACAGAAGGAAGCGATCCTGGATGGGATGTTTTGTCATGGATGATTACCACAGCACATAATAATGGGATTGAATTTCATGCGTGGATGAACCCTTATCGCGTCGCAAATACCACCAGTGATAAAACAACGTATCTTAATTCACTCCATGAAGATAATTGGGCCAAGCAAAATCCCGATATGGTTGTCAGTGGTGACGTCGATTCTCACGGTAGAACACCACTTATTCTAAACCCTGGGGAACCAGCTGTTAAACAATATATTCAAGATGTTGTTGCTGAAATTATGACCAACTATGATGTTGATGGGATTCATTTTGATGACTACTTTTATCCCTATAGTGGTATAAGTTCAGATACAGACACCTATAATAGTTATAAATTAGTGGGTCAAACAATTGAAGATTGGCGTCGTGAAAATGTGAATGATGTTGTTCAAGGTGTTCACACCGTTGTTGGTAACCATAATAGTTCAGCAGGTAAAACAGTTGAGTTTGGAATTAGTCCCTTTGGACTATGGGGTAGTGGCATTGAAGGGTATGCACAATACCTAGAAGGTGGTAGTAATACTGGACCAACTAACTTATCATCTTATATCCAACAGTTTGCTGACTCAAAGAAATGGGTTGAAGAAGGTTGGTTAGATTATATTAATCCACAAGTATATTGGGATTTCACACACTCAACTGCACCATATGCTGATGTAGTGGATTGGTGGGCCAGTATCGCTAGAGGAACTGGTGTTGATGTTTTCATCGGTCATGCGCCATCAGCTGCGAGTTCATCTGGATGGCCAACTGAAGCAATTAGTGAACAACTAAGATACAATCAAAAACATCCCGAAATAAAAGGTGAAGTAATGTATAGCGCTGCTTTTCTAGACCATGCGCATATGCAATATGTCGAAACAAACAACTGGACAACAACACCACTTAATGTTTGGGATAACAATAATCCTGATGTTGATGTTACCATTGATGGGCCATTGAATGGCAATATTTACACCGATGATGTAACAGTGACACTTAGTGCAGTAGATGATATATACTATCGACTAGATGATGGTATATGGACATTATATTCAAGTCCGATTAATGTTACAGGAGAGTTGGGTCATGTGTTGTATTATAAAACACATGACGGCACAACCGAAAGCAGTGTCTCATCAATAAATATTCCAATTCAATATCAAAATACAGATGTACCAGTGATTGATATAACGGGTTCAATGATTGATGATAATTATGTTCTGGGAAGCACCATCACCATCACAGCAACTGAAGATATTTACGTTAAAATAAATCATGGCAGTGTTGGAGAATTTCAACTCTACACTGAACCGATTACCCTAAATGATACCGGGTCATATTACATTGTTGCTAAAACAATCGATAGTCGAGGGACTGAAAGTGAAGAAACGACATTGAGTGTAACATTACAAGAAGCATGTTATGATGCACCTTTGATCGACATTACTGGAGTCGGAAATCCGCCAAATTATCAATCAGTAACAATTACCTTAACCAGCGATACAACTGTCTTGTATAAACTAGATGATGGGACCTGGCACTCATATACCACCCCGATTGACGTCACAACAGAAGGCGCACATACCATCTATTACAAAAATGACGATGCTTGTGCTGACGAATATAGTGATATCTTTACCATTGATAACACAGTGCCAAATGTGCCAACATTAACTGTTACCGGGGATTATGATGGCAGTCGTTACTATACAAGCGAAACCACTTTAACCCTGACCACGGAAGAAACCACTGCCGATATTTATTATCGATTACACAATGGCAGTACGTGGAGTAGTTGGACATTATATATAGAGCCTATAGATCTTCTTTTCACAGCCAATTATACGCTCGAATATAAAACGCGAGACCAAGCATTAAATGAGAGTGATGTAACCAGTGAACTAATCCGTTTGCAATTACCTGCAACTGAAGATAATCTATATGTCATCAGAGATGGGCAAATCGTAACGTATTATAACACAGATACGCCAATTGAATTGCCAACTGAATACACTGAAAAAACAGAAGAAATCCGGGCGATTTGGATTGCAACAGTATCGAATATAGATATTGGATTATACACTACTGAAACACAATATAAACAAGCTATTATTGATATGTTAGACACGATTGAACAAAACAATTTTAATACAATATTTTTTCAAGTTCGACCAATGAATGATGCTTTTTATGATTCGAGTTATGCACCGTGGAGTAGATATTTAACTGGCACAGAAGGCGTTGATCCAGGATGGGACATCCTTGCTTTCTTTATTGAAGAAAGTCATCGTCGTGGAATTGAATTTCACGCATGGTTAAATCCCTATCGTGTCTCTTCTGGGACGGACAGTAAAGCAACACAACTGGCCACATTGCACAATGAAAACTTTGCTAAAGAACATCCTGAGTTTGTCATCCAAGACAATGCGGGTAAACTCATTTTAAATCCTGGAGAACGCCAGGTTCAAATCTATATTCAAAATGTGATTCAAGAATTGATTAGTCGCTATGATATCGATGGTATCCACTTTGATGATTACTTTTATAGTTATGGTGGTATTCCAACAAGCGCAGATGAGACATTATACAATAATACCAAAGAAGCAAATCAGACACTAGATGATTGGCGACGAGAAAATATTAATACTGTTATTAGAGAAGTTTATGAACTTATTGAAACTTATAACTTAGAAGAAAATAAAACAATTATGTTTGGGATTAGTCCATTTGGCATCTGGCAATCTGGTGGGACTGAAGGCTCAAACACGGCCTCATATGCACTTCAATCATATAGTGACCAGTACGCAGACTCTAAAAAGTGGGTCGAAGAAGGATGGGTCCACTATATTCTTCCTCAACTTTACTGGGAATTTGACCACAGTGCTGCACCGTTTGCTGATCTCGTTGACTGGTGGGCAAATCTAACCAATGCAAATAATGTTGATTTAATCATTGGACATGGGTTTTATCGTTATGACGATGACAGTTGGGACAACGACAATGAATTATTAGAACAATTACGCTATATTTCACAATATGATAGTGTGATAGGAAGTTCATTCTTTACTTATAACACATTGCTCAGCACAGACCCTGAAGTGGTTCAAGCAATCGATCGATTGAACCACTATTATTGGACTGAATATGCGACTTTCCCTTGGGAAAGTAACGTTGAAAAAGAAGTACCACTTGTCTGTGATTCAGGATATCACGAAGAAGATGGTGTTTGTGTTGAAGATGAACTGATATGTGACCCAGGCTATCATGAAGAAGAGGGTAACTGTGTTGAAGATGAATTGATATGTGACCTAGGGTATCACGAAGAAGATGGTGCTTGTATTGAAGATGTTGAAGAACCAACATGCCCAGAAGGGTACGAACCAATTGAAGGTGGCTGTCAACTTATTGAAGAAGAGGGCTTAAGCACAGGTATTGTTGTCGCAATTAGTGTGGGAAGTGCCACAGTATTAGGTGGCGTATTGTTTTTCTTTAGAAAGATGATTTTTAAGATATGAAATTAATTAATGACTTATTGCAACAAGGTGTTGATAACCATGATTTTCCTGGCGTTGGCTATTTAATCATTGATCGAACCGGCAAAATTGAAAAGGCGTATATTGGATACAAACAAACGTATCCCAACAAGGTACCAATAGAGAACACGATTATCTATGATGTTGCTTCATTAACGAAGGTTATTAGTACAACAACAATGATTATGAAATTAATCGAAAATAATCAACTAACACTAAATACTAATGTATCTGAAATATTGCCACGATTTCAACATCAAACTATTACTGTTAAACATCTATTAACCCATACATCAGGGTTACCCGCAGATATTCCAAAAGCATATACACTAAGGAATCGCGATGATGTCATTGAACAGATATATGGATTTGAACTTATTAATCCTGTAGGAAAGCATATTATTTACAGCGATATCGGCTTCCTGTTGTTAGGACTCATGGTTGAAAAAATAACTCAAACATCTCTTGAACATTATGCCCATAAAGTTATATTTAAACCACTTGATATGGCACACACGAGTTACCGACCTCAAAAAACATTATGTGCCCCAACTGAATACCGTAATGATACTGTGTATCAAGGTTTGTTACAAGGCCAAGTTCATGATGAAAAAGCCTTTGCGATGAATGGATTAAGTGGTCATGCAGGATTGTTTAGTACAGTTGAAGATATCGGTAAATTTATTTTTAGTTTACTCATTAATGATGAGAAAATATTACAAAAAAAGACTGTTGATTTACTTTTTGAAACGCAGGTTACAGATTATTTAAAAAATGGTAATCAACTGATTCGAGCTTTGGGTTGGGATAAACCTACAAAAGGCGGGACAGCGGGAGATTATGTAAGTGTCAAAGACACCATTGTTCATACCGGATTTACGGGATGTAATATGTGGATTGATCGCAACAAGGGCATTGGATTTGTGATGTTGAGTAATGCAGTACATCCAAAACGTGAAAACAATAAGATCATTCATTATCGTAATAAAATAGGCAATATAATCATGTTAAAAAAGGAGACAAAAAAATGAAAAAATTAATTTTATTGGGATTACTTTTATTGATTGGACTTGTAATTACAGGATGTGAGAAAGAAGTTATAACACTGATAAGTAACATCGATGAAATCACCATTGTAGAAGGAGAAACCTATACACTTACATTAGATACCAACGATACGTCTGGACTTAATTATACAGTCTCTGATTCAAGTGTGGCTAGTGTTTCTGAATCGGGTCTTATTGAAGCTATCGCAGAAGGAGAAACAACGGTTATAGTAACATCTAAAACAGATGATTCGGTAACATTAGAAATCGATATCAATGTTAGAAAATTCATTACATTAACATCTGAAGACGATACATTAACAATGACTACAGAAGATACCCATCAGTTAGTAATTGATTCGAATGCAGATGTCACATATCAATCAAATAATACCGATATTTTGGTTGTTTCAGAAACAGGATTAATTACTGCGAAAGAAGAAGGAACAGCCACAATTACAGTCACATCAGTATATGATCCCGAGACACAACTTGCTATTACTGTTACAATTGATAAATTAATTGAACTTTCAACAGACAATGATTATTATGTGATGGTTGTTGGTGACACTGAAACACTATCCGTAACATCAAATGATAATGTAAGTTATCAAACAAGTGATAGCAACGTTGTAACAGTTGATGAAACAGGGGAGTTAACGGCTATTGGATTTGGAGAAGCAACCATTATCGTTACCTCTACTTATGATAACGCTACAAGCACAAATATCACCGTAACTGTTTATAAATATACTGAAGAAATTATTATTGAAGGACCAACAAATTTGGTTACAGGAATTGAAACCACATATGCTATTACGCCATCACCTGTCGGAGCTTATGAAGAAGTCACGTGGGAAAGCAGCAATGAAGACATCTTAACAGTTGATGAAACAGGTCTGGTAACAGCAGTTTCTGCAGGTAGTGCATCACTTATTGCTAAAAGTGTATTAGATGATAGTATTGCGGATACCATGACAATCAATGTGGTAGATGTGATGGTGATTGATGCCTCAATCACAGCAACTGATACTTATGATTATAATGGGATTGAATTGGTGTATGGTGTGAATTTATTTAATGATTTTGTAACAGCAATACAATCTGCCACAGAAGGAACACGGATTTTAGTTGAAACGGGTACCTATGACGATCACTTCACAATTACTCAGGATTATATTATAATTGAGGGATTAACAGATAGTGTTAATCTTACTGGACAAGTCACAATTAATGCCAATCATATCACTTTGGATAACCTAATATTTACAAGTGGCGCTGAATTAAATGCGAATAACATAGAAGGCCTGATAGTTACCAACAACACTGTTGTGATTACAAGTGATCTAACAGATGGCGCATTTATGACATTAGAAGATGTTGTTGATGTTACTGTTTTAAACAACAGCATTGATGTTGGAAACAACACAGCGATTGTCATTGATAACTTATTAGCTGGGACATTGTTAATTAAAGACAACACCATTGTATCAAGCAACACGGGTATTTCACTTAACACCGATACAGAATATGATATTACAACAGAGATTAAAATAATGTGGAATACAATTCAAGCAGATACATTGTTACAACTAGATTTGGAATATGGTGGAAATCAAAAAGATATTTTTGCCATCGCTCGCTTTAATATTTTTGAAAACTATACCATAGCTGTAACAGCAAATACGAATAGTATGTTTGATTTAACACTAAACTATTGGGGAGACACAGCACCGGATATCACCGATTTTACTAATGTAGATTCATATTATATTGAAGGCTATTATACAGACAAGCAAGCTGTATTAACTGAAACTTCGTATGATCCTACATTACCGATTGAAATCACAATCACTAATCCAATAGAAGAGATTATGATTGGTGAAACACATACATTTGAATATCATATTTTACCACTTGAATTACAAGATGCCCCGATTAAGTTCATCACCACAGATCCCGAAGTTGTGATGATTGATCAAACAGGTAAAATTACCCCACTAACCAGTGGCAATGTTGGTATTCAAGTCCGAAGTGCTTTGGTTTCAAGTATTCGTACACAAGATGACTTTAGTATTATCACAACACCTGGTATTGAATTAATACCAAGTATGATTATGAATGAAATCTATGTTGGTGATTCATTTACTTTAGATTATGAATTGTTCCCATATACGATTCAAGATGAAACTGCAACCATTACTACCAGCAATGCATCTATTGCTACGATTGATTCAAATGGATTGGTATCAACACATGCTCCAGGGCTCGTAACTTTTACAGCCACACTCGATAGTGATCCAACTGTCAGTGTTGATTATACAGTTGATGTTCACCAAACACTTGATACAACTAATCTATTAGATTATTTAACAACCAAACAAGTAACCTATTCAACTATTCATAAATGGGTAGCTTACGGATTCCAATATAATTACAATGATACTAGAGCTGAGAGTGTATCACGTTACTATTTTGGTGATATTGCAATTAACGATTCAAAAATAGTACCTGTATATTATGCCATTCGTCCTGGAGAACCAATGGATCCATTACCAGACGGTGTAACCCAATACAATAATGAAAATATTCACTGGGTTGTCGTTCACGATACTGCCTCAACAG
>JAIPGE010000007.1 GCA_021736285.1 Candidatus Izemoplasma sp. | reverse complement strand
AGCATATTGCTTCAGAACTTTCAAATTACAATATTTTCTTTGCTTATAATTTTATTGCAAAATGGATGCAAATCCCACTTTTGCATCCAATGGGGAATGTAAATAGCGGATTACTTGTTGCTTCTGAACACACCTTTTTGTCTTCAAAAAGGATTCAACTTGAAACGATGAACACATTACCAAAACGTCTTTTTAGCCCTAAAGAATGCATGGTCATCAGTCGTTTTGAAATACCACCGTTTGAGTTAATCCTAATAAATGTCTACCTTATGCCATACACACCAATTGATACCATTCGATTACATCAACTTGAAACAATCATGAATCATGCGGCAATGCTTTATGACCCATTAAAAAATTATGTTATTGTTGCAGGTGATTTTCATTATCAATTAGATGGCAAATCAACCCCAGAACATCCTCCATTTCCAACAGATAAGGTCCCAGAAGGATTTACGCTCGTATACGATCATGACAACGCATCCGTCCGTAGTATGAATCACCCATATATTAAAGATATGAATTATGAATATATTGTTGACGGATTTATTGTTTCAAAAAATCTGCATCATACAAAGATTAAAACTGTTGATTTGGGGTTTGAACACGCAAATCATAACCCTGTTACATTAGAAATTGAAATAAAATAACCCAAAAAGGGTTATTTTTTTATCTAAAAAACGGTTTGATATGTTATAATCAAAAAGACTACTTAATCGGGAGGAACCAATGAAAACAACAATCTTTTTTGACTTAGATGGAACATTATTACCAATGAACTTTGATCAATTTATGCATAAGTACTTTAACGCCTTAGCTAGATATTTTCATGATTTAATACAACCAGATAAATTACAAAAAGCAGTAATGGGTGGCACAGAAGCTATGGTAAAAGACCAAAGTAACAAAACCAATGAAACAGTTTTCATGAATTATTTTAGTCAATTTGTTGAGGGTGATTTATCAAACTATCAAGACCGATTTAATGCATTTTATACATCAGATTTCCAGGTGGTTCAAACAACGACTAAGCCAAGTTTAATGATGCAAGAAGCCGTTACACTGTTAAAAGAAAAAGGATATGATCTTGTCATTGCAACAAACCCTTTATTTCCAATGGCCGCCAATTTAGAACGGTTAAAATGGGCTGATTTAGATTCAAAAGATTTTAAATTAATTACATCACTTGAAGCCAATACGAAATGCAAACCGAGTCCACTTTTTTATCAAGAATTATTGGATAAATTAAATCTAGAACCAGACAATGTCTTAATGGTTGGTAACGATTATCTAGAGGACTTAGCAGCGAGTGAACTTGGTATTGAGACCTACATCATAAAGGGCAACACATTAAATGATGACATTCAGAAATATAAACCAGATTATGCCACATCAGAAACTGCTTTTTTATCCTTTGTTAAAGCATTACCAAACGTAAAAAACCAGTGATTATCAAATCGATAATCACTGGTTTTCTTTATTAAAATAGCTTAGAACAGTATTGATGTGTAGCAGTGTACCATATAACAAACTGTCGGGATCAATATCAAATTTTGGATTATGATTGTAATACGTCTTTTCAGTATTTTTATGCCGACCACCAAGCCATGAGAACGTACCTTTTTGTTTGTTTAAGTAATAAGCAAAGTCTTCGCCACCCATAGAAGGTTTTGTATCGATAATTACATTTGAATCACCAAGACTTTGTTTAGCAATATTTTCAACAAATTTTGTCATCTTCACATCATTAATTAACGCGGGATATCCTTTGACTATATTAATATCACAAGTGATATTATGCATTTTTGCAATACCTTTGGTAATTGTTTTTACTCGGCGATGAATGTGAGACCTTGTGGTTTCATCAAACGTTCGAATTGTTCCGGAAAACTTAACTTCATCTGGTAACACATTAAAGGCTGTGCCACCGTGGATTGTCGAAACACTGAGGACAGCTTGATCAGTTGCGGCAACCTCGCGTGCTACAATGCCGTGTATTGCTTGGATTATTTGTGAGGCGATAAAAACGAGATCGTTACCACTTTCAGGAGCACTTGCGTGAGTCCCAAAGCCACTTATGGTGACACTAAATTCATCTGGTGAAGCCATTGCTTTACCAGGTTTTAAATGAAGAGTACCCGTTTCATACATTGTTGTAATATGCAATCCGAAAACAGCATTAACATCATCAAGATGGCCTTCTTTAATAACCTGTATAGCACCACCTGGTAAGGGACCTTCTTCAGCTGGTTGAAACAAAAGTTTAATACGACCTTTAATAGTATTTTTGTGTTGGGCTATGTATTTAGCTGCGCCAAGTAACATTGCGATGTGTGCGTCATGGCCACACGCGTGCATCATTCCGTCAATTTGTGATTTGTATGGCACATCATTTTCTTCTTGCATCTTCAAGGCATCAATATCAGCACGTAATAAAATAGTGTCATCATATTGATCATTTAAGATGCCAATTACACCAGTTGTAGCAACATGTTCAATAACATGATAGCCAAGTGCTTTAAGTTCACTGGCAATGATCCCTGATGTTTTAAATTCTTTAAAACCGGGTTCTGGAAATTGATGGAACTGTTCACGTTTGGTTATTATGTAATCATTTAAGTAGGAAATATCAGTTTTTTTAATCATGGTAGGCCTCCTTAAAGATATTATATCATAGCTTAAGATAAACTCATTTATTATTTGGAGATTTAAATAACAACTGCTATAATAATGATTAGGGTGGTAATTTATGAAGGCATATATGAAAAGTACAAAAGAAGTGCTTAAACAATTAAAAGTCGACCCAAGTCACGGGTTAACAAAAGAAATGTTAGAAGCGAATAAAGCAACTTATGGAGAAAACACATTGATCGAGGAGCAAAAAGAAAGTTTACTCCGTATGGTGTTGGGGGAATTAAGTAATTTCTTAAATCTGTTATTAATCGCAGCTGCGATTGTTAGTATTGTTGCAAGTGGTCATTTAACCGACGGGCTATTTATTATTGCAATTGTTATCTTAAATACAGGGTTAAGTGTGTTTCAAGAGCGTAAAGCCAATAACGCTGTTGAAGCATTAAAAAGCATGAGTGCACCAAAAGCTAAAGTCCTTCGAGATGGAAAAACAGTTGAGGTTGCCTCAACGGAGTTAACGGTTGGCGATATTGTCCTCGTAGAAGCGGGAGATTATATTCCAGCAGATATTCGCTTTTTAGAAACAACCAATTTAAAAATTGACGAGAGTGCATTAACTGGTGAAAGTGTATCTGTGGGTAAAGATGATACTTTTGTTAGTGAAGAAGAAATAGGTATTGGCGATCGTGAAAACATGGGATATATGAGTACGATAGTTACATATGGTCGTGCAAAGGGAATCATCACATCGATTGGAATGGAAACTGAAATCGGTAAAATTGCAACTATGCTAAACGAAGTCGATGATGAAATGACACCACTCCAAAAGAAAATTGATCGTTTAGGAAAACTCTTAGGAACAGTAAGTATTGTTGTGGTTGTTATTATCTTTTTAGTAGGGTTTATTTATAACGCTATAGGATTTCGAGAATTTGGAATTTTAGAGTTATTTATGGTTAGTGTGACTTTGGCCGTAGCAGCAATCCCTGAAGGATTACCAACTGTAATCACAGTGGTCCTTAGTTTAGGAATGCGCAAGATGGCAAAGAAAAATGCAATCGTGAAAGAACTCAATGCCGTTGAGACACTCGGTAGTACGACTGTTATTTCTAGTGATAAGACAGGAACATTAACACAAAACAAAATGGTTGTTACACGTCTTTTTGATAATGAAAATTTGTATGAAGTGACAGGTAATGGGTATGAATTTGAAGGCGAAATTAAAGGGGAAAGTGATGCTTTAAATAAATTAATTGAAATTGGTGGATTGTGTAACGACGCCAGTATCGAAGAAGATAATCTAATTGGTGACCCAACAGAATTGGCCCTTGTTACCTTACTTGGAAAAAGTGGACAAAATCCTACTGAACTTAGACAAAAACATAAGCGAATTGACGAATATCCATTTGATAGTGATCGTAAACGAATGTCAACACTTCATCAAGTCGATAAAAGACAATTACTATATACCAAAGGCGCACCGGATGAACTGCTTAATGTATGTAGTCACTATCTTTATAAAGGAGAAGTCAAACCTATTGACAAAAAATACAAAGATGTCATAAAATTAGCGAACCAAGGGATGGCGCGTGATGCGCTTAGAGTACTTGGGTTTGCTTATAAAGAAGTTGATACCTATAATGATATAGAAGCAGAAGAATCGAATTTAATATTTGTCGGATTAGTTGGAATCATTGATCCACCACGTGAAGAAGTAAAAGATGCGATTAAAATATGTCATCGTGCCGGAATCCGTGTGGTGATGATTACAGGAGATCACAAAATCACCGCAAGTGCGATTGGAAAAGAACTCGGAATTATTGAAGATGAAAAATATGCGATTGATGGGACTGAGTTAAATCACTTAAGTGATGATGAACTCGTTGAAAAGGTCAAAGTAACCAATGTTTTTGCACGGGTATCACCACACCATAAAGTTCGTATTGTAAAAGCGTTACAGCAAGCTGGTGAAATTTCAAGTATGACAGGTGATGGTGTTAATGATGCCCCAGCCTTAAAACAAGCTAATATTGGTGTAGCAATGGGTATTACTGGGACAGATGTTTCAAAAGAAGCCGCAGATATGGTTTTAATGGATGATAATTTTACGACCATTGTCGATGCCGTTAAAGAAGGTCGAGTTATATACACCAATATACGTAAATTTGTTGGGTATTTGGTAAGTTGTAATGTTGGCGAAGTCTTACTTATATTTGTCGCTATGTTAATTGGTTGGGGAAGTCCCCTAATGCCAATCCAAATCCTTTGGATTAATTTAGTAACAGATTCATTTCCTGCCTTTGCGTTAGGTCTTGAAAAAGAAGAACCAGGGATAATGGAACGAGAGCCGATTGATCCAGAAGCTTCCATAATTGATAAAATGATGGGTATTGCAATTGGATTCCAAGCTGTTTTCTTAACAATAGCTGTTTTAACGTCATATTATATAGGGCATGAAATTATAGGTGGCCATCAATATATGGGACAAACCTTTGCATTTATCACAATTATCACTGGTGAATTATTCCGTGCCTATTCTGCACGTAGTGAAAGTATCACAATCTTTAAAATGAATCCATTTGATAATAAATATGTTAACTATTCATCTTTGTTTGGATTTGGGTTATTAATAATTGTGTTATTTGTACCAGGCATTAATGATTTATTTAAGACCAATGTTTCGTTGCAGTTTAGTCACTTATTGATTGCATTTGGATTAGGAGCATTACCATTATTTGGTGGTGAAATGGCTAAATTTTTCAAAGTGTGAATTTAAAAAGAAAACGGTAGTGGAATCTACCGTTTTCTTTTATGGCTTGACACAAATTATGCTTAATGATAATATAAGTTTGTGGAAAGGTTTTCATTAAAGAGGTGATTACTTTGAATAATATAATACAATTTCATGATAAAAAATACGATATACTAGTCATTGGAGAAACATTAATTGATACCATTAAAGATCAAACAACAACAAAAAAGTATTTTGGTGGAAGCCCGGCAAATATCACAATTAATTTAACAAGACTAGGCTGTCACCCAATGCTGGTATCTTCACTAGGTAATGATACAAATGGCACCTTTTTAAAGTCTCGTTTGACCCAAGAAGGTATTAATCTATCATTTATTAGACGTGTTGAACACCCGACATCAAAGGTAATTCTTAATCAAACGGTCGGGTCACCCGAACCTATTTTTATGCGAGGATCTGATCACTTCTTATACTATACATCAGAATTAGATAAGCATTTAATCAATAGTAAAATATTACATTTTTCGTATTGGCCTTTGAGTAAAAACCCTGCGAAAAACACCGTTTTGAAGGCCATTCAAACGGCTAAAAAAAATAACGTATTGGTCGGATTTGATCCGAATTTTCATAAAGATTTATTAGAAGAAGGCAGTTTGAGTTTCGAAGAATTACTTGAGATTATTAAGCAAGTTGATATTTTAAAACCCTCATTAGATGATGCCAAAAGAATTTTTAAAGAAGGACTTAGTATTGATGAATATGTTAAAAAATTTGAAGCCCTTGGTGTTGGCTTGGTTGTGATGACTTTAGGTAAAGATGGGTTAATCGCAGCCTATCAAGGTGAGCTTGTACGACTCCCATCATATGCTACAAAAGTGGTTGATGCGACAGGTGCGGGAGATGCTTTTTGGTCTGGACTGTATGGCGGTATACTAAATAACTACACAGTATATCAATCGATACAATTAGGGTTAGCTTGTAGCGCCTATAGTCTTCAATTTGTTGGTGCGATATCCAACTTGCCCAAATTGACAGATTTGGCAAAAGAATATAGCATTATAAAATAATGAAGGAGTAATTATGAGAATTCTATTTTTAAATCCACAAGGAAACTTTGATCAAAATGATTCCTATTGGACAGAACATCCTGATTTTGGAGGACAATTGGTCTATGTTAAAGAAATTGCTAGCGAGATGTCAAAGTTAGGCCATCATGTCGATATTGTGACACGACAAATTATCGATTCAGATTGGCCAGAATTTAATGACACACTAGATAGTTATAAGGAACTTGATCACTTGCGGATTGTTCGAATCCCTTGTGGGCCGAAACATTTTCTAAGAAAGGAATTACTTTGGGAACATATCGAAGAATGGGTAGATAACATTATTGCTTTTTATCAAAAAGAAGGACAAACCATTGATTTTGTGACGGGTCATTATGGAGATGGGGGTCTTGCAGCAGCAATGTTAAAAGATAAAATAGATGTTCCATATTCATTCACTGGACATTCTCTTGGTGCACAAAAACTCGATAAACTTAATGGTTCACTCGACAATTATAAAAAACTAGATGAACAATATCATTTTACAAAACGCTTGCTTGCTGAAAACACAGCGATTAAATATAGCGACATTATTTTTGTTTCGACTGAGCAAGAAAAACTAGAACAATATACCCATCCACTGTATAAAGAAAGTTCACACAATAAACAATTTGAAGTTGCACCTCCTGGGGCAAACACAACTGTATTTGCAAAATATAATGGTCACAATATTGATCCGTCTACAAAAGAAAAAGTTGATACAGTTATCAAGCGTGATATTGATTCTGATCGCCAAGATTTAGCAATGATTATCTCTGCGAGTCGACTTGATCCTAAAAAGAATCATGTTGGTTTGGTTCGTGCATTTGCTAAAAGTGATAAGTTGCGCTCTAAAATGAATTTGATGATATCACTTCGAGGGATTGACAATGCGTTTCAAGATTATTCAATGGCTAAGCCAAAAGAACAAACTATTTTAGATGAAATCTTTGAATTAATCGACACCCATGATTTAAAAGGCGAAGTTTCCTTTGTTAGTATTAATTCTCAAGATGAATTAGCAGATACCTATCGTTATCTCACAACAAAACAGGGAATTTTTACTTTAACAGCACTGTATGAACCATTTGGATTAGCCCCAATCGAAGCAATGAGCACGGGGCTACCAGTTGTGGTAACAAAGTATGGTGGACCACAAGAAGTATTATATGAAAATGGAGAAGATTATGGTGTCTTAGTTGATGTTAAGGATGATGCGGATATTGCTAAGGGGTTGTTAGAAGCACTAGAAAAATATGCATTTTATCAAAAACAAGGAGAGATACGTGTTTTTAGTAAGTACACTTGGAAACAAACAGCAAAACATTATTTAAAAGCAATTGATCAACTGCTTAACACATCATCGAAAGTTGATATTCCAACCTATTTTTATTCTTTAGATGAAACTGATTTAAAAAAATATTCGCTTTTAGAAGACTATCTAAAAAAAACACTCTAATTTTTTTAGAGTGTTTTTAATAAGCAAAGACAAGCGCATCATAAGCATTTAATGTTACAGTTTTAAAGTAATCAATCTGACCTGTATTTATTAATATTTCATCAATACTATTCTCCCAATTAAAGGAGACTGACTGTTCCCCTAAATTAACGGCAACAATGATTCGTTTTTCTTCGTAATGTCTTTCAAACAAGAATAGATTATCATACTCTGTTGTTTTTGGGATAAACGAACCATAGGTTAATGTATTCCCATAGTTATCACTTTTTCTTAATTGTATCAATTTTTGATAATGATAGAAGACACTATTTTTTTGTTTTAAGTTATCATCAACATTGATGAATAAATAATTACTATTTGGACGTAACCATGGGCTGCCGATTGAAAAACCACCATTGATAGATTTGTCCCACTGCATTGGTGTTCTAGCATTATCGCGGCCATTTAAGTAAACTTGTTGCATGAATTCTTTTTGTCCCATAACTTGACGTTCAATAACATATTCGTGATACCGATTATGAATTTCAATATCATTGTAGTCATCAATATGTTGGTATTTAACGTTTGTCATCGCAATTTCTTCACCCTGATAGACAAATGGTGTGCCTTTCATCATATGTAAAACAGTAGCAAAGGCTTTGGCACATTGTTCGTTATATATACCATCATTGCCCCATCTAGAGGTGACACGGCCTAAATCATGATTGTTGAAAAATAAGCTATTCCATGCGTTTGGATGGATTTCTGTTTGCCATTTATATAAAATATTTTTTAATGCCAATCGATTGAGTGGTGTGGTTTTGAACTTGTTAAATTCGGGATGCCAGTTTAATGTAATATGTTCAAATTGAAAAATCATAGACAATTCCTGTTGACTTGGATTTGAATATAGTGCAGCCTCATCAACTGATGCACCCCAAGTTTCACCAACAGTGAATGCATCATGTTTCTGGAATGTCGCATTTGACATCTCTTTTATTAAAGGATGCAAACGAGGTCCATTAGCTGTAATGTTATTGTCGATATCTTTACCAATTAAGTCAATAACATCTAATCGAAACCCACGAATTCCTTTGTCAAACCACCAATTTATCATATCGTACATATCATGACGCATTTTTTTGTTTTGCCAATTTAAATCAGGTTGTTCTTTAGTGAATAAATGAAAATAATACTGATCTGTTGTTTCATCAAATTCCCAAGCACTACCACCAAACACACTGCCTATATCTGTTGCTTCATCACGCCAAATATAGTAGTCACGATATTTATTCCGTTTATTTTTTTTGGCTTTTATAAACCATGGATGTTGGTCTGAGGTATGATTTATGACCAAATCCATAACAATTGAAATATCATGTTTTTTGGCTTCATATATCAATTGTTCCATATCTGCCATTGTTCCAAAAGAAGGATCAATTTTTTGATAGTTGGCAATATCATAACCATTATCTTTCATTGGTGATTCATAAACAGGGGAAAGCCAAATAATATCGATACCCAAAAAACAAAGATATTCGAGTTTTTCGATAATACCCTTGATGTCACCAATGCCATCTCCTGTTGTGTCATTAAAACTTTTAGGATAAATTTGATATACAACCTTATTATGCCACCATTTTGTTTGCATAATGACCTCCTTTTTGAAAAACACTTGAAAACCTTTCCATTATTATTATATAATAAGAAATGGAGAAAGTAAATATTTGAATAAAAAAGGAGAGGTACCAAATGCCAACAATAAAAGATGTTGCAAAAAAGGCAGGGGTGGGTATCGCTACCGTATCACGTGTATTAAATGACTCGGGGTATGTTAAGCAAGAAACACGAGAGAAAGTTGAAAAAGTAATTCGCGAGGTTGGATATCATCCCAATGAACTAGCGCGATCTATGTTACGTCAGAAAAACCACATTGTGGCTTTCGTGTTACCTAACAACACGCATTTATTTTTTAGTGAGTTATTATATGAGTTAGAACAAATTTTGTTTCATGATGATTATAAAGTAATGATGTGTAATTCGAGTGAAGAAGTAGAACGTGAATTAGAGTTTATTGATATGTTAAAAAACAATCGGGTGGATTCCCTTATTTTATTAACCAATAATGACATTGAAGATAAAATTAGTCCAGACTTACCAATTGTATCATTTGATCGACGCTTAGAAAATATACCATTTGTCGCTTCAGATAACTATGCAGGTGGTGTTATGGCTGCGGATTTACTTTATAAACAGGGTTGTAAAAGGTATATGTTTATTGGAGATGATGCACAAGGTCCACAAACCAATATAAGAACAGAAGTATCAAAACGACGTGTTGGTTTTGTGGAAAGGTTACAAGAGTTAGGCATTGGTGATGTGATCACTTATGAATATCCACTAGGTAACTACATTATTAGCCAAAAAGTAGTTGAAGAAGTCATTCGAGATAATCCCGAAGTGGACGGTATATTTGCAATATCAGATGCAGTTGCGTTTGCAATTATCAATGAACTTGAACGGATTGGAAAGAAAGTACCAAAAGATGTTAAAGTCATAGGGTTTGATGGCGGTAGAAGTTTTTTAAACTCTGGAAAACGAATTACGTCAATTGGTCAATCACCGCGTCTAATTGCTAAAGCTTTACGTAATGCAATCATTGATATCTATAATGGAGAAGTCGTTCCCAACGTAATTGTCCCAATATATTATGCAGAAGGAGATACAATATAACTTGTTTGTCTGACAAAAAAGTTTTTTTATGATTAAACGCGAGAAATGAAAACGCTAATAATTTGTGCAAAATGTACAATTTATTATTGACAACGCTTTCATCTTTTGATAGAATGAAAATGGGTGGAAAGGTTTTCACATTAATTTTATAAAGAGGTGTAGACAGATGGAGCAAGTAGAATCAAGCAAACTAGTAGAAAAACTAAAACAAATTGGTTATGACATTTATTTATTTTTTGCTATTATTTTTGTCGCAACAATCTATACAATCCGCAATGGATTTAAATTTATTGGAATAGGTATTGCATGGCCATTTAGATTTTTAGACCACAAATTGTCTAAAAACAAATCAGGTCCAATCAGTGATTTTTTTAGTAAATATTTTAAATTTTTAATTGTTGCTACAACAAAAATAGCAAACGTATACCGTAAATTCATTCATAACATACGTGAAAAATTACCAGAAACAACAAAAGATATTGATCGTATTTTCCTCGGTGAAGGGGATACGGCTCAAAATAATCGTGTCTATTTTTTCTTTTTATTACCAGCTATGGCTAGTTTTATTATTATGGTCATTATTCCATTCTTCTTTGGAATTTATTATTCATTAACAGATTGGAATGGTATTGGTGATCCTAACTATGTTGGGTTACTAAATTATCAAAATATCTCTTCTGATCCAAAATTCTATTACTCTTTCTATAGAACAGCTCTTTATTCTACTTTAAATATATTTGTTATTAATGTTGTTGCATTTTCTCTTGCTTCGTTAGTAACACAAAAACTAAGAGGAGTTAATATCTACCGTGCCGGTTTCTTTATGCCAAATCTTATTGGTGGGTTGGTACTAGGATATATTTTTCAATTTATTTATTCACAAGCATTTTTATCATTTGGAGACACTCAGGCAATTATGTGGTTATCAGATTTAGTTGGTCGTGATTTCTTTAATAAAAATATGTTAACATCCGGTGCATCTAATTCAATGATTGCATTGATAATTGTCGTGACTTGGCAATATGCTGGATATATAATGATGATTTATATTGCTGCGATACAAAATATTCCTCAACAACTCGTTGAAGCAGCTAAAATAGATGGTGCTAATGCATTACAACGGTTAAGACATATTACATTACCGCTTGTTGCGCAAGCATTTACAGTCGCAATGTTTTTAACGCTAGTCACATCATTTAAACAATTTGACACCGTATTTTCTATGACGCAAGGTGGTCCTGTTGCTCAACTACCACAATTCTTTGGATCGATCTTTGGCTTAACCAGTTTACCGCCAGTTAAAAGTTTAGATTTAATGGCTGTAAATATCTATAACACTGCCTTTGCAAAAAGTCTCTTTGGATATGGACAAGCAAAAGCGATTATCTTCTTTATTATTTTACTTATTATTTCACTACTACAAGTTTACTATAATAAGAAAAGAGAGGTGGAATTATAATGTCTGATTTAACCGAAAAACCAAAATTTGAAGAAACTTTTGAAGTTAATGAATCAAAACAAAAAACTATTCATAAAAAATATAACTGGAAACTAATCTCATTAGAAATTATTGGATTCATTTTATTAATTATCTTTTTCTTACCATTTGTATTAGTCATTATAAACTCTGCGAAAACGAATTTACAAATTACAACAGATCCACTGTCTTTACCAGAATCTTTTCTCCAAATTTTCACAAACATTGGCATCATATTCCAAAATGACAGTGTCCGTTATCTGCGTTCATTCTTCAATTCGGTATTAATTACAACAGTATCATTGTTCGCAATTGGTGTTACAAGTGCAATGGCAGCTTGGGTACTAGTCCGTAGAAAAACAAACTACTCATTCTTTATTTTCATGTTTTTCTTAAGTGGACTTGTCATCCCGTTTCAAGTTGTTATGTTACCACTTGTGCGTCAACTTCAAACAATGAAAGATATATTTGGTATTCCGTTTAAAGATACTTTATGGGGTGTTGTGATGGCTTATATAGGGTTTGGCGCACCACTTAGTGTATTTTTATTTCATGGATTTATTAAGTCGGTCCCAATTGATGTTGAAGAGGCAGCTATCATTGATGGTTGTACAAAGCCACAAGTTTTCTTCAAAGTAGTGTTGCCGATATTAAAACCAATATTTGTTACGTTGCTTGTCTTAAATGGCATGTGGATTTGGAATGATTACCTCTTGCCATCATTGGTTATTGGAACACAAGGTGATTTTCAAACATTACCAATGGCTGTTATGTTTTTAGCCGGTTCATATTTAAGACAATGGGATCTTATCTTAACATCTGTATTATTAGCGGCATTGCCAGCGGTTATTTTGTTCTTATTTGCTCAAAAATATATTATTCGAGGTATGACCTCAGGTGCAATTAAATAATGTCTAAAAAAATCAAATGTGTTATTTTTGATCTTGATGGTGTTATTACTGAAACGTCTGACCAACATTTTGAAGCATGGCAACACCTTGCAAAGCAACTAGGGATTACATTAGAACCATCTTTTGAAGAAAAATTGAAAGGTATTTCGCGTTTAGAATCACTTGAAATAATATTAAAAGAACACAACAAACAAGATGACTATACCGACAAAGAGAAAACAGAGTTAACGGATATAAAAAATGAATACTATCGTAAATTGCTTCAAGGATTTACTGAAAAAAACATAAACCAAGGTGTTATAAGGTTATTGGAATACCTTAAAACTAATAATATTTTTCTTGCTCTAGGCAGTGCCTCTAAAAATTCTCCTTTTATACTAGAGGCACTGCAAATAGGGCAATACTTTGACTACATTGTTAATCCAGTTGGAAAACGTTCTAAACCAGCCCCAGATATCTTCTTGGATGCCGCACAACACTTCAATTTATCAACTGATACGTGTATCGGAATTGAAGATGCCGTTGCGGGTATTTCTGCTATAAACAATTCTGGAATGCTTTCCATAGGAATTGGAGATAAAACTATATTATCTCACGCAGATGTTGTATATCAAGATGTAGCACATCTTGATTATAATGAATTCAAAACAATACTTGATGGGGAATACTTATGAAATTAATTAGAAATAATCGTACATCGGCAAATGAATTGTTTGTTGATGAATCAATCTTTGCTGTTCAAAATAAAATGATTGGTGTCCGAGGAAGTTTTGCTGAAGGATACCAAAAGACGTTTAATACGAATCGTGGAACCTACATTAATGGGGTCTATGATACGTTCCCATATGAATATGGTGAAAAAGGTTATGGATTTCCTGATGAAGGGCAAATCATTGTTAATTTACCAGATGGGCAAACAATTAAAGTTTATGTGAATGACACACCTGTTGACATGAATTATGCGAAATTAATTCAGTTAAAAAGAACATTTGACTTAGAAAATGGCTTTACATTGCGTATTGCAACATATGAACTAGATGATGGAACGCTAATTGAACTAATCGAAAAAAGAATGGCTTCATTGGAACAATCAGAAGTAGTTATACTTGATTTTGAAATTAAATCTATTAATTATGCTGGACCATTAAGAATAGTTTCAACATTGGATGCTTCAGTTAGTAATTATTTTGAAAAGTCAGACCCCCGTATTGCCAGTCATTATAAACCACTTTATCATGTGAGAAATACGTGGCAGAATGCATTTGAAGTCGCAACCAATTTTACTGACAAACATGTTGTTGCAATGATGGATCACTCAATTAACTTTGAATATACAACAACTGACAATATTATCGCAGCACAAAAAGAGGTTACTATTAATCAGGGTGATAGCTTTCAGTTCAAAAAATACTTGGTGTATACCAGTGATGAATACCATGTTGACTTATTAAATCAGGCAGAAACTATTTTAAAAAATATAAAACAAAAAGATGTGTATCAATTACAAAAAAAACATCTTAAAGATAAGATGATTGCTCAAACAATAGAAATTTATGGCAATGATCAAGTAAATGTTGCTGTGAATTATAATTTATATCAATTATATACCAGTGGTGGCAGAGATGTTTCTCACCAAATCCCTGCCAAAGGGTTAACTGGTGAAGGGTATGAAGGACATTACTTTTGGGACACTGAAATGTATATGCTACCGTATTTTTTACTAACGGATATCAAAGCAGCCTACAATCTTTTAATGTATCGTTATAATACCTTACATCAAGCGAAACAAGAAGCAAGAAAGTTAGGACATAATGTTGGTGCGAAATATCCATGGCGAACCATAAATGGTGAAGAAGTCTCGCCCTATTATCCAGCAGGTACAGCTCAGTATCACATTAACAGTATTATTGCTTATAGTTTTATATCATATTATAAGGTAACCAATGACCGGGCTTTCATGCATCAATATGGATTTGAAGTATTGTATGAAACAGCTTTAATATTTCTTCAAATAGGGACGTATGTAGATGGTGCATTTCATATTACAAAAATAACTGGGCCTGACGAATACACAGCACTCGTCGACGATAATTATTACACCAATAAAATGGCGCAATATCATATGCAATTTGTTGTTGAATTTTTTAAAGAAGAAGGAGCCCATCTAACGTTAGATGTTGATCAGACTTACATTGATGAAATGGCCAAAGCTGAATCTAATATGCTAATTCCATTTGATAAAAAAGAAAATATTCATCTTCAAGATGATAAATTCCTATATCGGCAAGATGTTGATGTTAAGTCATTAAAACGACCACTACTTTTACATTATCATCCACTCACAATTTATCGGATGCGAGCAATTAAACAAGCGGATGTTGCCTTAGCTTATATGTTGCTTGATGATGAAAAAAAGGATGTAATGCAACGATCAGTTGATTTCTATGAGTCTTATACAACACATGATTCAAGTTTATCAAAATGCATCTATGCAATTATGTATGCCAGGTTAGGCAATCAAGAAATGAGCACACAGTATTTCAACGAACAATGGGCAATTGATTTTGATAACACCTTACATAATACCCAATATGGGTTACATGTTGCCAATCTAGGGGGTAGTTTTTTAACCATTCTCTATGGCTTTTTAGGACTTAGAATTCATAAACAATATTTAGAATTAAGTCCATTCTTACCAACCGATTGGAAAGGCTACAAAGTATCCTTCAATTATCAAAATCGTCGTATCATCGTTGAAGTGGGTAATGATATTACAATTCACACAACAAAAGAAATTACCATCAAACTATATGGCAAAATACGTTCAATTAAAGATTTAAAGATAGTCACAGTACATTAAGATTTAATCATATGGCAACATATGACAAAATAAAAATAAAAAATAGGAGGAATTATTTTGAAAAAATTATTATTAGTAGTAGCATCACTTGCATTGGTCTTAACACTAAGTGCATGTGGCGGAAAAGACTCAGTTTTAACAATCTATCAAAACAAAATTGAGATTGATGCTGCAATGAAAGATTATGTAGCGGGCTGGTCAGAAAGAACAGGTATTGAAGCCGAAGTAATATCTTGTGGTGGAGACTCTTGTGGCTATCAAACAGCATTATTAGCTGAACTTCAAGGAGATGACCAACCTGATATATTCGTTGTTGAAGGTATGGGTGGATATCTCGATTATCAAGACATCATCTTTGAATTTGATGGAGATGCGTGGATTGATGATACATCATTAGAATTCACAAATGATGGAGCTGTTTATGGATTCCCTGTTGCTGTTGAAGCATGGGGTATGGGATACAATATGGATTTGATTACAGAAGCGAACACATATTTAGCAACCGAAGATCAAATTGATCCTGATGATTTAACTACTTTAGCAGCATACCAAGAAGCATTCGCAGCTCTTGATAGTGTCAAAGATGACATTGGAATCGACGCTGTTGTTTCAATGGGTGCTGGAAGTGGACTTAGATGGGTAACTGGTCTTCATAACTTTAACGGGTACTTAAGTGCTGGTTTAGAGTATGGTGACTCAAGTGTAATTGATGACTTGAACAACGGTATTGCTGATGTTGATCGTTTAGAAGCATTAGCTGACTGGGTAGAGTTACTATTTACTTATTCAACTGATTCATTATTAGAAGGTAATTACGACACTCAAGTCGGAGATTTTGCAAATGAAAATGCCATTTTTATTCACCAAGGTAACTGGATTGATCCGAACTTACTAGATGCAGGTATTGATTTTGAAGTAGGATATGCACCACATGCAGCTGCTGATGGTGTAAATGACTCAATCTTTATTGGTGCACCTTCATTCTATGTTATTAACAAAGATTCTGATAATATTGAAGAAGCACGTCAATACTTAGAAGATTTAGCAGCGACAGAAGAAGGACATGAATACATGGTTAATGAAGCAAAAATGGTCCCTGCATTTAACAGTGTAGAATTAGTGCCTAGTGCGCCATTAAGTGCAGTAGTTGTTGAATGGCTACAAGCTGATAAAGCATATTCTTGGTGGCAAAATGATATGCCGTCTGGATTCGGTATGGAAGAAATCGGACCAATTTATGACTTATATGCACAATATGTAACTTCAGATGGTGCAGAAGGTATTGACAAACAAGAGTTTGTCACCCAATTAAAAGCTAAAATAGAAGAAATAGAATAATACTTTTTTCTCTAAAAAAAGCCTATCAAGTGATGGGCTTTTTTGATACAAAAAAAACCCTGTGAGAATTTCTCACAGGGTTAAATATTATTCTTCAAGTGCTTTTTTGACACGTCGACTAATCGGTGTGCCGACTAAGATACAAGCAGTCATTTCAAGTATTGAATTGACAATTAAAATTGTGATTAAAAAGCCAAAGATAGTGCCCCCCACAAAATACTGTGCCACATAATCAATGACAGCTAGGGTATCGCTACGTGTGATTTGTTCAGCAATACCATATACATCTAAGTACCAGTAGTTTATACCTGCAATATACAATAATGTAATAACCAATACAGAATGAATGAATGTCATGAGTGCAAAATACAAACCATCAGCTAAATAAGAATTTTTGATTTTACGTTTTAAAAACATTAAAACGTCAACTGCAAAGAATCCAACTAAGAAGCGAGGTAGTATACTAACTAGAGGATTGGTAAAAATTGGATCAAGTGCACCAACTGGTCTTGTTAGAGCGACAATAAATGAAGTGAGTCCGAAAATGAATCCTAAGAATCCACCAACATAACGTCCTCCAAAGTATGCACCAATGAAAACGGGAATATGAATGATTGTGAAGCCAACCATTGGTGAAACGGATATGTACCCTAAATTCGGTACCAGTCCAAGCACGATGATAAGTGCTGTTAAAACAGCGGTTAAAGTAATTTCTTTAACACGTAAATTTTGCATAATCTTCTCCTTTTTAGGCCGCAATGGGTCCCATAAGTTTATTTGAAAATCTGACTACATTATATCACAAGCTTGGATGAATGCAAAGAAAAAGGTATGAATCATGATTGAGATTCATACCTTTAATAAGAACGTTATTTTTTATCGCCAAAGACTGCTTCCCAGTCTGCTTTAAAACGAGCTAACCCTTGATCGGTCAATGGATGTTTTACTGACTTTTTCAATACAGCATAAGGTACTGTTGCGATGTGTGCACCTGCTAAAGCACTTTCTGCAAGTTGTCTTGGATCTCTAATCGATGCTGAAATGATTTGTGTGTCAAATCCAAAAATATCAAAAATATCACGAATGTCTCTCACAACATCAGTTCCTTCATGTAAAGTATCAGTAAGTCGTCCAACAAATGGTGATACATATGTTGCACCAGCAGTCGCAGCCATTAATGCTTGGTTGGCACTAAAGACAAGTGTAACATTGGTTTTAATACCTAGTTCAGTTAATTTTTTGGTTGCTTTTAAGCCTTGTTCTGTCATTGGAATTTTAACAACCATATTGGAATGAATCTTGGCAATTTTTTTACCTTCTTCAACCATTCCCTCAGCGTCTTCACTGATAACTTCACCACTAATTGGTCCATCAACAATTGAGGTTATTTCTTTAATAACTTCATTAAAATCACGACCCTCTTTAGCAATGAGTGTTGGATTAGTTGTGACGCCCGAAATAATACCTAATTCCGCGAATTCTTTAATCAATTTGACATCTGCTGTGTCAATAAATAATTTCATAATTCCTCCTTATAATTTTTGTCTGTTTCATCAGATTGTGTCTCTTCAGGAAATACAATTGGTTCTAAATCAGGCATAATACCTGTTGTTTTAGTAGGAAATAATATACCATCTAAATGATCAATTTCATGTTGTAATACAACAGAAACATAACCACTTACCCGTAATTCTAACTGACGTAATGTATCAGTCTCAGGTAAGTATTGGTGTGCTCTTATACGAACTTTTTTATATCTTGGAACAATCCCTTCAACTTCACGGTCAACACTTAAACATCCTTCACCACCAGGCAAAAATGTTTGTTTAATCGAGTGACTAATTATCTTGGGATTGATTAAAATAAGTTTATATAATTTTTCACCTTTTTCATCCGGTGTAAAAATGCATGTCATCCGTTTTGAGATATTGATCTGTGGTGCTGCTAACCCGACACCAGGACGTAGTTCATATTTTTCTGCGCGTTCTGGGTCTTGTGAGTTTTCAAGGTATTCCATCATCTCTTTCAATGTTTGTTTTGTCTCGTCATTAAGTGGAATTTCAACATCTTTAGCGCGTTTTTCAAGCGTTGGATGACCTTCTCTTATAATGTCTTTCATTAATATCATAGTTTCACCTTCTTACAGCT